>CBRGOK010000796.1:0-1856 GCA_967798035.1 uncultured bacterium | reverse complement strand
CGCCGACCGCTGCGTCTTCGTCGACGAGAAGGGGGAGACGGTGCCGGCCGATCTCATGACGGCGCTGCTCGCGCGCCACCTCCTGGCGAAGGAGCCGGGGGCGGCGATCGTCTACGACCTGCGCTCCTCCCGCGTCGTCCCCGAGGAGATCGCGCGGGCGGGGGGGAGGCCCGTGAGAGACCGGGTCGGCCACTCCTTCATCAAGGAGACGATCCGGAGGGAGGGCGCGATCTTCGGCGGGGAGCTGTCGGGGCACTACTACTTCGCCGCGAACTTCGGGTGCGACTCGGGGGAGGTCGCCTTCGCCTCGACGCTCGCCATGCTCGCCGCGGAGCGGAAGCCCCTCTCGGAGCGGATCGCCGGGCTGCGCCGCTACCCGAAGTCGCCGGAGATCAACTTCCGCGTCCGGGACACGGGGGAGGCCCTCGAGAAGGCCCTCGCCGCGTTCCCCGGGACGAAGGTCGACCGCCTCGACGGCGTGACGATCGCGGCCGAGGAGCGGGGAGGCTGGTGGTGGGCGAACCTCCGGCCGAGCAACACCGAGCCGCTCCTGCGGCTCAACCTCGAGGCCTCGGGCGTCGACCTCTACGAGGCCGCGCGCCGCCGGATGCTCGACCTCCTCGGCGCCCCGGCGCACTGAAAGGAGACCGCGTGAAGGTGATCACGGAGGCGCTCGAGTTCAACACGAGGACCCACCGCGCCTATCTCAACGTCACGCCGGAGGTGACGCGGATCGTGGAGCGGAGCGGCGTGAGGGAGGGACTGTGCTACGTCGGGTCCCTCCACACGACGGCGGCCGTCTTCGTGAACGACGACGAGGAGGGGCTGCTCGCCGACCTCGACGAGAGGCTCGAGGCGCTCGCCCCCTTCAACCCCGAGTACCGCCACCACAAGACGGGGGAGACGAACGGGGACAGCCACCTGAAGAGCCTTCTCCTCCACTCCCAGGTGATCGTCCCCGTGACGGAGGGGAAGCTCGACCTGGGGACCTGGCAGCGGATCTTCTACGCCGAGTTCGACGGGCGGAGGAGGAAGGGGGTCCGGGTCAAGGTGATCGGCGAGTGAGAGGAGGGGGGTGGTGGCTCCTCGCGCTCCCCGCCTGCTGGAGCTCGCGGCCGCCCGGCTTCCCGGAGGCGCTCGCGACGGGAGCCCCGGCCGAGGCGCCCGCCGACCCCTCGGCGACGTCCCTCCCGGTCGTCCTCTCGCTCCCTTCGTCCGAGCCCGATCTCCTCGCGGAGATCCCCGATTCCCTCGGGGACTCCCTGCGCCGCGTCGCCCGGGGCTTCCTCGTGCGGTTCGCCGCGGAGGCGGGCCTGCGGAACGCCTCGCGCCACGTCGGGGCGATCCTCCTCCAGCACGGGGATCCCGACTCCCTCCGGGCCGCCGCCGCCCTCCTCCGGAGACCCGATCCGCCTGCCCTCCTTCGGGCCCAGGGGTCCCCGGCCGACGCGGGGGCGCTCGGGAGGGAGCTCCTCGAACCCGGATCGGTCCCGACGGCGAGCGTCGCTCTCGCCCTCGCGCGGGTCCTCGCCGTGGGGACGGAGGACCGCCTCCCCCTCGTCCAGGTCCTGCGCACGACGGACGAGCCCTCCCCGACGCTCCTGCTCGCGATCGGGCGCTGCGGCACCCCCGAGGACGCGATCGACGTTCGCCCCTACCTCCAGGCCGGGACGGTCCAGCGCAGGTATGCCGCGGCGGCCGCGGGCGCGGCCCTCGGGGACTCGCGCGCGGAGGCGTGGCTGCGCGTCGTGCTGGAGAAGGGGGACGTCTCGATGCGACGCGAGGTGGCGGTGGACCTGGGCCTCGTCGGCCCGAGCGGCCTCGCCGAGGGGCTCCTCGGGAGCGCCCTCGAGGAC
>CBRGOK010000795.1:0-1873 GCA_967798035.1 uncultured bacterium | reverse complement strand
CGAGGATCGAGACCAGCGCGATGACGACGGCGCCCCCGACGAGCAATGAGCGCGCCCGCCGTGAACCTCCGATCGCCATGGCCCGACGAAGTTCTACCCTCGGCCCGGCGTCCGGCTACCGGGACCATCGGGCCCCGGCCGGCCCCGCCGCACCGTCGCGGACTCGGACGGCTTCCCCCGCCCGGAGATTCCCCCGCGGGGCTCCCTCCGAGCGCTTCCTAGTCCCCCTCGAAGGCCCCCGAGACCTGCTCCCCCAACCAGAGGCAGGCGTTCGAGAACCGATTCCGGCCGTTCAGCGCCACCTGTGAAATCCGCCGCGACCGGACGTTCTCCACCTGTCCGCCGTACCGGAGATCGACCTCCAGAGAGCTCGCATCAGCCTCCACCGCCCGGACGCGCTTCTCGCCGACGTGCAGCCGCCCCTTCCGGTCGACCCGGACGCAAAGCGCGTCCCCCAAGGTAATCCCGCCCCTGCGGTGGATCTCGGCCCAGATGTCGATCACGTCGTTCGTCCCCTCGTTCACCGACTCGGCCCAGAGGTCGGACATCGCCTCCCTCTTCAGCCGCTTCGCCGCCCGGAGCAGACTCGGCGCGCGGGCGCGGCTCCACTCCGCGTTCGCCTCCTGCCACGCGCGCACGTCCGGGATCGCGTCGTGCCGGCCGTCGAACCGGAAGCGATACGGCTTCCCGAGGAAGGTCCACCCGAGGATCCGGGAGTTCATCCTCTCGAAGACGAGGTGAGGGATCGCCTCCCCCTCGGCCTCGACGGTGTGGAGCGGCTGGGAGATGTCGCTCACGTAGTGCGAGAGGGCCCCATACAGGAACCCCACGCGATCGGCTGGCGCCCCGTTCCTCGACATCCGGACGAGCGTGTCCGCGAGATCCCTCACCCTGGACGGGTTCGTCGTGTCGCCGGGGCCGCAGACGTGGTTCGGACGGTCCATCCAGTGCGTGTCGGGCCAGACGGCGCCCCGGAGGACCTCTTCCTCGTGACTCCTCAGGAACTCCCGCAGCCCGGGCGGCGAGTGCTCGATCGCGTCCCGGACGATCTGTCGGTGCGTCTCGAGGCCGTGGGCGAACGCGGGGGAGGTGGGGAGGACGACCCCCAGGATGAGGAGGGGTATGCGCATGGCCCGGCCTGCAGGGGTTCTTCGGGGCGCCCCCGGATACGGGGGACCCGACCGTTTCTCAAGGTCGAGACCCCTCCCTCGAACCAGGTCTCGACCTTCCGGACGATGGAGGTCGGGACTCGGCTCCTAGAACTTCTGCCGGGGCACGACCCGAAGGTTGACGTCGATGTGTTCGACGGCCGCTTCCCGGCGCACGGGGCGCACCGCGCCGAAGACGGGGTCCTTGCGCGTCTCCTCGCGTTCGCCCGCGCCCACGAGCGGGTCGTCCTCGAACTCCACTCCACCGGCGTGATAGCGCGCGCCGTCGCTGGTGAAGAGCGTCAGGTGGATGTGAGCCGCGACGTTCCGGCCGGGGTACGGCCCCGGACGGATCGTGTGGAACTCGAATCGTCCGTCGGCGCCGGTCTTCGCCCAGCCCTTGAGACGCCACGAGTGCGCCGGCGCGCCGCGACGGTCGTACAGCCCCTCGCGATCCGTGTGATACGCGAACACGATCGCGTCCGCGAGCGGCGTGCGGTCGTCGGCGGCGAAGGCCCGGCCGTGGACGACCAGCGGCGTGCCGGGCTCCGTCTCCGGGGCGATGCGCGCGGTGGACGAGAGTTGGGACGGACGGGAGCGCTGCGCGTCCTCGAGTCCTCGAATGAACTCGACGTCCTCGGCGCTGGCCGGTCGAGCCGCCAGGAGCAGGAGGGGAAGGGCGAAGATTCGGGTCATGCTCAAGAGGTCGCCGATCGCGGCGAACT
>CBRGOK010000794.1:0-1894 GCA_967798035.1 uncultured bacterium | reverse complement strand
CGAACTCGTTCTCGAGCCCGACCGGTAGGCTCCCTCCGCGGAACCCTACGCCGCCACGCCCGCCGCGAGCGCCATGACCTTCTCCTGCGCCTCCCTCGTCGGGGCCATGCGCGGCAACTCGCCGACGATCCGCCCGCCGCGGAAGACGAGGATGCGGTGGCTCATGCCGAGGACCTCGAGGAGGTCGGAGGAGGCGAGGAGGACCGCGGTTCCCTTCGAGACCAGGGAGGCGACGAGGGTGTAGAGCTCGGCCCGGGCGCCGACGTCGACGCCACGCGTGGGCTCGTCGAGGAGGAGGATGCGCGCGCGCGTGAGGAGGGCGCGGGCGACAAGGGCCTTCTGCTGGTTGCCGCCCGAGAGATCGACGATCCGGCTCTCGAGGCTCGGGGCCCGCACGGCGAGGTCGCGGGCGAGGGTGCCCACCTCCTCCCGCTCCCGGCGGCGGCGGACGAACCCGAAGGTCGAGAGCGCGCGCAGGCTCGCCAGGCTCACGTTCTCGCGGACGGAGCGGTCGGGGACGAGTCCGAAGCGGGCCCGGTCCTCCGTGACGAGGCCGATCCCCTCGGCGAGGGCGTCGGCGGCCCGGGCGATCCGGACGGGCCGGCCGTCGAGGAGGATCCGCCCGCTAGCGGCAGGGGCGGCGCCGTAGATCGCCGCAAGGACGTCCGAGCGTCCGGCGCCGACGAGGCCGGCAAGGCCGAGGACCTCTCCCGCGCGGATGCCGAACGAGATCTCCTCGAATCGCCCGGGGGAGGAGAGGGATTCGACGCGGAGCGCCTCGCGCGGCTGGGGAGGAGGGAGGTCCGGGTACTCCTCCGAGAGATCCCGCCCGACCATCGCGCGGACGATCTCCCGGGTGAGAGAACGGGGATCCCCTTGCACCCGGAATTCCGCCACAGTCCGGCCGTCGCGCAGGACGACGACGCGGGAACAGAGCTCGAGGACCTCGCCCAGGCGGTGGCTGATGTAGACGACGCCCACGCCTCCGGCCGCGAGCCGCCGGAGGACGGCGAAGAGCCGCTCGAGCTCGCGGGGCGTGAGCGCGGAGGAGGGCTCGTCGAGGACGAGAACCTTCGAGGAGACGAAGAGGGCCCGCCCGATCTCGACCATCTGGCGCTCGGCGACCGAGAGCCGTTCCACCGGAGCGTCAGGGTCGAGGGGGACGCCGATCTCCTCCCGGAAGAGGCGGGCGACCCGCTGCCGCTCCTCGCGGCGCCGGAGGAATCCGAGGCGGGTCCGGGGCTCGGCGCCGAGGACGACGTTCTCGGCCACGGTGAGGGAGGGGACGAGGTTGAACTCCTGGTAGACCATGTTGACGCCGAGGCGCCGGACCTCGGCGGGCCCCGCGGCGGCGAGGGGCCGGTCTTCGAGGAGGATCTCCCCCGCGTCGCGGCGCTCGGCCCCGGCGAGGACCTTCATGAGGGTCGACTTCCCCGCGCCGTTCTCCCCTACGAGGCCGAGGAGCTCCCCCCGCCCGAGCTCGAGGTCCACGCCGGCCAGCGCCTGGACCCCCGGGTAGCGCTTGGAGATCCCCCGCATGGCGAGGAGGGGGGAGGAGACCGGGCTCACGGACCGACGAAGCGGACGCCGCGGAACCGCGCGGGGGCCGCGCCGTGGGAGACCTCCGCGATCTGCATCGGGTTCCCCTTCCCGCACTGCGGGATCCCCCAGAGGACGAAGTGCCGGCGCGAGGCGATCGCGTCGCAGGAGGCCCAGAACTCGGGGGTCGTCCCCTGGTAGGTCGGATTCTTGAGCAGCCGGCCGATCTTGCCGCCCTTGATCTCCCAGCCGACCTCCGTCGTGAACTGGAAGTTGAGGCGCATCTGGTCGATCGACCAGGTCTTCACCGTGTCGCAGAGGATCCCGTCCTCCGTCGCCGCGACGAGCGCGTCGA
>CBRGOK010000793.1:0-1905 GCA_967798035.1 uncultured bacterium | reverse complement strand
TCCTCGCCGCGGCGAACGTCCCGGGCCTGGAGAACCTGACGAACCTGGGCTCCCTCCCCGCTCGGGGCGCCTTCCTCGTCGCGCTCCCGATCAAGATCGCGGGGGGATCGGGAGGGCCCTGCCGCGTCATCGCTGTCCTTCCGTAGAGAGGACCCGGGGCGGCGTGAATGCAGGGGGGGGTTCCCGGAGGCTTCGGGTTCCCCCCTGCAAGGAGGTCGCCTGGGAAGGTCGATTCCACCCTCCCTCTGCCTCCCCCCCGTCTCCTCGCTCGGCTCGCCCGCCTGGACGGGGAACTCCGGTCCCGGCGCCCATGTCCAGTATCCTCTCCCGTGCCGAGCGGCACCTGGACCCTTCCGCCGCGCTCTGCGATCTTGGCGGAGGCGCCAACCGGAGGGCCGACCTTGGACCTCCGGCCGGACGAGGGCGCCCGGCACGCAGAAGAATCCTCATGGAACGCGAAGACCTCCTGAAGCGGATCTCGATCGATCCAAGGGTGTGCGCCGGCAAGGCGGTGATTCGGGGAACGCGCATCTGGGTCTCCTTGATCCTCGACAACCTCGCCGCGGGCACCACGGAGCGGGAGATCCTCGAGGCCTACCCGCACCTCACTCATGAGGACATCCTCGCCTGTCTGGCCTACGCGGCCGAGATGACGCGCGAGCGGGTGATCCCGATCCAGACCGAACCCACGCGTTGAGGGTCAAGCTCGACGAGAACTTCGGCGGGAAGTCCGTCCGTCTCGTCCTCGCCGCGGGGCACGACGTCTCGACCGTCCGGGAGGAGGGACTTGCGGGGGCTCCGGACGAGGAGGTCTACCGTGCGTGCATCCGGGAGGGACGGACCCTCCTCACCCTCGATCTCGACTTCTCGAACCCCCTCCGCTTCCCGCCGGAAGCCACGGAAGGGATCCTCGTCGTGCGTCCGCGCCGTCTCGCCTTCGCCCAGATCGAGGGGGTCTTGCGCGTCGCCCTGAGCGAGGCGGAGAAGGAGAGCGTGAAGGGGCGGGTCTGGATCGTCGAGTCGACACGGGTCCGCAAACATGGCCGCGGGCCGGCCGACGAGGAGGCGGGAGGGGGACCTCCCGCCTGAGCCCCCGCATTCAGGGGCCGCGCCTTCCTTCCTGGGAAGGTCGCCGATGGCCCGAGCTTTTCCTTCCGCGCGGCCCGAGGGTTCCGGCGTTCCTATAGGTTCGTGGCGACCGTGGTCTCGAGGTTCGTGAACCGCGGTGGGCCGGCGACCAGGGCCTGCCAATAGACGGGGACGCCGACGAGCGAGGGGTTCGCAGGCACGAAGTAGGTGACCGCCGCGCGACCCTGGGGGTCGAGCGGCCCGGCGAGCACCAGGTTCAGGGTCGCGGGGTCCAGGCGCAGGGTCCCGAAGGGGGGAACGGGGATGGCGGCGGCTCCCAGAGCGAAAGCGAGAATCCACGTCCCTCCCGGAGGTCCGTAGAGGTCGAGGGTCAGGGGCTTGCCGATCCGCGGGAGGCCGCGCCACGCGAGGTGCCGGCCGAGGTTCGAGAGGACGCGGTCCTGGCCCCAGCCTCCCCACCAGGTGTCGACGTCTCCGTCCCCGTCGAGGTCCCCGAGGGAGAACGTGCCGAGCGGGGGCAGGGATGGAATCTGGCCCGTCGCGTCCACAAAGACCCCGGTCCCGTTGTTCAGGAATTGGCGGCTCTGTTCCCCAGCGACCAGGATGTCGAGATCTCCGTCGCCATCGAGGTCCCCCAGGGCGACGGCCGAGGTGGTGCTCGTGACCGAGGGGAGCTGGGAGGTGGCGTCGACGAATACGCCCGAACCGTTGTTCAAATAGAGCCTCACCAGTCCGACGGTGCAGGGCGGAAAAGTACACAGGCTCGCGTTCCCGATCAGAGCGTCGAGGTCTCCGTCCCCGTCGACGTCACCGAGG
>CBRGOK010000792.1:0-1906 GCA_967798035.1 uncultured bacterium | reverse complement strand
GCCGAGCCGTCCGAGGCGCGGACGACCCGACCCGCGATCTCCCCTCCGGAAAGGAGGATGTCGAAGACGTGCTCGCGACCGTCGGGCACGACGAGCGGAAAAGAGCGATTCCCGGAGCCGACGCCCTCCCCCGCGTTCATGACGCTCACGCTGGCCGTCGCCTCGCCCGGCGGGACATGCTCGATCGCGAAGGAGCCGTCCTCCTTCGTCTTCCCCTGGAGGCGATCGCCGAAGGGGAGCGGACGCGCCTCCTCCTCGCTGCGCTTCGGTTGGAGGTAGACCCGCGCGTCCGCGACAGGAGCGCTCCCCCGCAGGACGCGGCCCCGGACGGTGCAGCCGCCCGTGGGAGGCGGAAGGAACTCGACGCGGAGGGTGCGCCCCTCCTCGACTTGGACGGTCGCGCGGAGCGTGCGCTTCTCGACCTCCTCCCACTCGGGAGAGGTCCCCCGCCTCGGCCGCGCCTCGACGACGGTCGGGCCGGGGGCGAGGGCTTCGATCTTGAAGTAGCCCGTCTCGTCGATCGTCCCCAGTCTCATCGGGCCGCCCCGGAACTCCTCCGGCCGGGCCGTCACCTGGCCGTTCGCGAGGGGAGTGCCATCCTCCCCGCGCGCGAAGCCGTCGATCGCGCCGCCGCGGGAGAGGGAGATCGTGATCCCTTCGACGGGCGCGCCCGCCTTCGCCTCGATCGGGTCGGAGGTCCCCTCGACGAAGGATTCGTGGGTCGCGGTGAGGCGCGCCTCGCCCGGCTCGATCCCCGTCACCTCGAAGGCGCCGTCGGAGCCGCTCCTCGCCCCTCCTCCCCTCTCCATCTGTATGAACGGGAACGGTCCGCGCGGCCCGGTGACCGGAGCGACCGTGGCCCCGACGACCGGTTCGCCCGTCGCGGCCTCGACGACGCGGCCCCTCACCGTCGCGCCCGTCCGGAGCCGGACCTCGACCTCGCGGCGCACCTCCCCGTCCTTGACCTCGATCCCCTCCACCGTTGCCGGGACGAAGCCGGCCGCCGTCACGTAGAGGTCATTCGTCCCGGGCTTCACGTCGAGGAGCTCGAAGGCGCCCTCGGCGGAGTGGAAGGTCCCCTCCGGACCCCCCTCGCTGCCCATCCCGAACATGCTCCCCCGCTCGACGCGCGACGAACGGACGGTGAACTCGGGCACTGGCCGGCCGGTCTCCTCCACCCGGACGACGCCGGCGATCCCCGAGGGCCCTCGCAGCACGATCTCGAGCGGCGGAGCGTCGGCGGCGACGGCCCGCACCTCGGCCCTCCCCTTCCCCTCGAGGGACGCCTCGACAACGAAGGGCCCCTCCCCGAGCCCGGTCAGGCGGAACGCGCCGTCCTCGGCGGTCTTTCCCGACTGATCGCTCCACCGTCGAGGGCCCGCGCTCGGCCTCAGGTTTGGCTCGTCACGAGCGGCGACACGGGCGCCCGCGATCGGCGCGCCCGCCGCGTCGACCACGCGGCCCGCGACGGCGCGGCCGGCCTCGAGGACGAAGCGGAGGTTCTGGACGCCGGAGGCGGGAGGGACGTCGAGCCGCTGCTCCTCGGCGGGGAACTTCCCGTCGGCCCTCGCGGACACCCGGTGAGACCCAGGCCCCAGCGACCCGACCCGGAAGGTGCCGTCCGCCCCGGATCGCGCGCTCCCGGAGCCCAGGAAGGGGACCGCGCGCAGGCTCGACCCCTGGGCCTCGCGCGCGGAGATCCTCGCGCCCGGGACGCCGGCTCCTTCGGCGTCCACGACGCGCCCGGCGAGGTACGACTCGGCCTTGAGAATGACGTCGGCCCTGGCGACCTCGTTCGCGCGGACCTCGACCCCGCCGCGGGTGGCCGGCCCGAGACCGGGAGCGACCGCGGCCACCTCGTACCGGCCCGGCAGGAGCCCGGGCAGCTCGAACCGGCCGTCTTTCC
>CBRGOK010000791.1:0-1912 GCA_967798035.1 uncultured bacterium | reverse complement strand
GAGCAGGAGTTCAAGGTCGACGGCCGGAATCTCCCGACCGGCCACGCCGACGGATTCGGCGTGATCGTGGAGGACTGAGTGGGGTCGGGGAGCTTCCTCACGGTCGGCGCGATGGCGATCAAGTCTCCCTCCCAGGGACGCTGGGAGCTGAATCTCGAGCATCACGGCGCCGCCCCGCCCCAGCTCGGTGTCGCCGACCTCGCCGACCTCGCCGGGCGACAGCTCGAGGTGCGCGGCGGCTCGGGGTCCGTCTACCTCTGGGCCGTCCTTCCCGCGATCAGCTCCTCGCCCAGTGCCGGGAGTGTCAACCAGAAGGCGGCCCTCGCTACCCCGGCGGTCGCGCCGCCGAGCCCCGCGGCGAAGGGGACCGTCGTCGTGAAGCACAAGGCCTCGCAGGGGAACTCCTGCTTCGACCTCAAGGTCCAGAAGGGGCTCGTCCCGAATCCCGACTACGTCGTCTGGATCGAGGACGCTCCGGCGTCCGGGACGTTCACCGCCGCCGGCCCGCTCCAGATGAGCGCGTCGGGCACCAAGGGGCGCCTGCGCCGCGACACGAAGAAGGGGGAGGCGCTCCCGCTCGGAGTCGGCTCGGTGCTCGACCTCTCCGGGCGGGCCGTCGAGGTCCGGGACGGCGCCTCGGCCGTCCACCTGGTGGGGACGATCCCGTAGCGGGCCGCGGCCGGTCCGCCACGGGGAAACGATCGGGGAAGGGCCCTCGCCGCGAGGGCCCTTCCCGCTGGAATGCGGGTCGACCTCGCCCATGAGGGCTATGCTGCCGCGCGCGAGACCCGTGACCTCACGCATGGAGTGCCCTCTCTTCATCGTCGACGCCTTCGCGCGAGCACCGTTCGAGGGGAATCCGGCGGCGGTGTGCCTCCCCTCGTCCCTCCCTCCCGAGGAGTGGATGCGGGCGGTGGCGAGGGAGATGAACCTGTCGGAGACCGCCTTCGCCTGGCCGGCTGGGGGGGAGTTCGAGCTGCGCTGGTTCACGCCGAGCGTCGAGGTCGACCTCTGCGGGCACGCCACGCTCGCCACCGCGAGGGTCCTCTGGGACGAGGGGAGGATCGCGAAGGAGGCTCCCGCCCGCTTCCGGACGCGCAGCGGGCTCCTCACCGCGCGCCGGGCGGGGGAGGAGATCGAGCTCGACTTCCCCGTTCTCCTGCCGCGCGAGGCGCCTACCCCGCCGGAACTCTCCGCCGCCCTCGGGTGCGAGATCCGGGTGTGCGCCCGCTCCCGGGACGATCTCCTGGCCGAGGTCCCCTCCGAGGGGGTCCTGCGCGAGATTCGGCCGGACATGCGCGCCCTCGCGCGGATCCCCGTGCGAGGGATCGCCGTGACCGCGCGGTCGGAGAGTCCCGAGTTCGACTACGTCTGCCGTTTCTTCGCTCCCGCCTCCGGCGTCCCCGAGGATCCGGTGACCGGGAGCGTGCAGTGCAGCCTCGGCCCCTACTGGATGGAACGGCTCGGGAAGAGCGAGCTTCGGGCCTTCCAGGCCTCGGCTCGCGGAGGGGCGATCCGCGTTCGGATCGAGGGAGACCGCGTCCACCTCGGGGGACGCGCGGTGACCGTGCTCCGGGGACGCCTCGCCGTCTAGCGAGAGGTCAGGGCCGGCCCCACCCCTTGTCGGCGATCAGGCCCCAGACGCGCTCCCGGATCTCCTCCCGGATGGGGCGAACCTTCTCGATCGGCAGCCCCTTGGGGTCGGGAAGGGGCCACTCGAGGCGGGGCACCTCGCGAGCGTCGACGCACTGTTCGCCGCACCCCATCGTGACGATCAGCTTCACGCCGGCGAGGACCTCGGCCTCCAGCCTTCGCGGCTTCACCCGACCGAGGTCGATCCCGACCTCGCGCATGACGTCGACGACGACGTGGTGGACCCGGGTCGCGGGATCGACGCCCGCGCAGATCGCGC
>CBRGOK010000790.1:0-1912 GCA_967798035.1 uncultured bacterium | reverse complement strand
AGGTGGAAGACGAACAAGGTGAGGCACACCCCGGGGATGGAGGAGGGGCTGTGGAACCGGAGGCTCTCGCTCCGGGAGCTGCTCGGGTGGAGACAAGACTGGGGCAAGCACTCCCGGAGGCTCGACGCGGTGTAGGGAGGTGAGGCGGCGCGAGGCGCGCACGTCAGGGCGGCGGCGTACCGGGGAAGCGAGCCCGCGCAGGCGACTACGGAATCGAACTGGAGGGGACGGGCGGGAGGGTCAGCCGCGAGTAGCCCCATCAACACCCAGCCGGGGCAGTTTCCCGCGCTAGCGCCGCCGGAACGCCTTCTCGAGATCGGCGAGGGTGAAGCGCACGCGGGTCGGCCGCGCGTGCGCGCAGGTCGCGTCGTGGGGGAGCGCGGCGCCCCGGCGGATCAGGCCCTCGATCTCCTGCGCCTCGAGGCGATCCCCCGCCATCAGGGAGGAGCGGCAGGCCATCCGCTCGAGCGTCTCCTCGAGGATGCGCTCGGGCTGCGGGGCTTCCCCCTCGCGCGCCAGGGCGCAGAGGTCGGCGAGGAGGCCCTTCGCGTCGACCCGGCGGAGACAGGCGGGGACCGCCCGGATCGCCACCTCGCTCTCGCCGAAGGGGGAGATCTCGAGCCCGGCCCGGGGGAGGAGGGGCGCGATCGACTCGAGGAACGCCGCTTCCGCGCGCGCGACCTCGACGACCTCCGGGACGAGGAGCCGCTGGCTCTCGACGGCGCCGCGGCGGAACTGCGCGCGCAGCTCCTCGAGGGAGATCCGCTCGTGGAGGGCGTGCTGGTCGAGGATCTCGAAGCCCTCCTCCGTCTCCCGCACCAGGTAGGTGTCGTGGAGCTGGAGGTAGCGCGCGCCGGGGTACGGCGTCGGGACGACCGGGGCGGAGACGGATCGCGCGGGATCGGGCGAAGGGGCCTTCCGCGGGGGAAGCGGCTCCAGGTCGGGGAAGTCGAAGGGGGTCGACTCCCCGTGGGAAGGCGACGGCTCCTCCCGCGCGAGCGGGCCGACGCTCGCGCCCGGGGTCGCGACGCCGGCCGCGCGCAGCGCCTCGAGGATCGTCCGCTGGACGAGGGCGAAGAGGTTGCGCGAGTCCCGGAAGCGGACCTCGATCTTCGTCGGGTGGACGTTCGGGTCGACGGTGGAGGGATCGAGGGAGAGGAAGAGGAAGGCGACCGGGTGGCGCCCCGAGGGGAGGAAATCGCGATACCCCTCCCGCACGGCGCGGGCGAGCGCCCGGTCGCGCACGAACCGGCCGTTCACGAAGAGGTAGATCCGGGAGGCATCGGGCCGGGAGAGCCGAGGGGCCGCGCCGAATCCCTCGAGGCGCGCGGAGCCGACCTCGCCGGAGAGGGGGAAGAGCGCCTGCGCCGTCTCGCGGCCGAACGCTTCCCGGATCCGCTCGCGCCTCGGCAGCCCCGCCGCGAGGCGGAGGAGGAGCTTCCCCTCGTGACGGAGGAGGAACTCGACGTCCTCCTCGGCGAGGGCGAGGCGGAGGAGTGCCTCGAGACAGTGGCCGACCTCGGTCGACTCGCCCCGGAGGAACTTCCGGCGGGCGGGATGGAAGGTGAAGAGGTCGCGCACCTCGACGAGGGTGCCGGGAGGCGCCGCCGCCGGGCGGGGAGATCCCGCCTTCCCCCCCTCCGCCGTGATCTCCCCCCCTTCGGCGGCGTCGGCGGGGCGGGAGAGGATCCGGACGCGGGCGACGGCCGCCATGGAGGCGAGGGCCTCCCCGCGGAATCCGAAGGTCGCGAGGTGCTCGAGGTCCTCGACGCCCGAGATCTTCGAGGTCGCGTGGCTCGCGAGGGCGAGGGGAAGGTCCCCGAAGCGGATCCCGGCCCCGTCGTCCGCGACCCGGACGAAACCGGCTCCCCCCTGGCCCAGGTCGACCTCGATCCGCCGCGCGCGGGCGTCG
>CBRGOK010000789.1:0-1912 GCA_967798035.1 uncultured bacterium | reverse complement strand
CTTCGACGGGAAGGAGCGCGAGGTGAGGTTGGAGCGCGAGACGACGAAGGGGAAGGCCAGCGAGTGGGCGCAGGTCTGCTTGCTCCCCACGACGGATCCCTCTGGCGCGCAAGCGATTCCCGACATGGTCGCCCGCCTCAAGACGATCTAGCCGGCGGACCGGACGGCCGCTTCAGCCCCCTCGGAGCCCGGTCCGATACCGGGAAGGGTTCCACCCTCCTCCGATGAGAGAGCCGCCGACCGTCGTTTCGCTCGAGGGGGACGTCGACTTCGCGAACCGCCAGAGGGTCCGGTCGAAGCTCCTCGAGGCGATCGGAGCCGAGCGCCCCCTCCTCCTCGTCGACCTCTCGGCATGCTCCGTCGTCGACTCCGAGGGGCTCGGCGCCTTCCTCTCGGTCGCGCGGGAGGTGCACTCGCGCGGGGGGGTGATCAAGTTCTGCTCCCCGTCCCCGTTCGTCGAACAGCTCCTGCGGGTCACGCGGCTCTCCCTCGCCTTCGAGGTCCTCCCCGATCTCGCGACGGGCCTTGAGTCCTTCTGATCCCCGAGTCGGGACCGTCCGCGTGCGGGTTCCGGCCTGCCCGGAGTTCCTCTCGCCCGTGCGCGCCCTCCTCGAGAGGTCCTTCGAGGCCTTCCTCGGCGAGGCGCTCATGAAGGAGGCGGCCGACGAACTCCTCCTCGCCGTCCAGGAGGCCTTCACGAACGTCTCGCGCCACGCCTACGGAGGGGAGCCGAATCCTCTGGAGATCGCGCTGACCGTCGACCGGGAGAGCGGGGAGGCGGAGGTGACCGTCCGCGACAAGGGGCGCCCGTTCGATCCCGCCTCGGTCCCTCCCCCGGACTTCTCCCATCCGAGGCCGGGGGGCTACGGCCTCCACATCATGAGGTCCTTCACCGACCGCGTCGCCTTCGGGCGCGACGCGGGGACGAACTGGGTCCTCCTCGCCCGGCGGCTGCGGGCACCCTGCGAGTCGGGGGCGAGGGCGCGATGATCCGCAAGGGGATCGAAGGCCTCCTCGACCGGGCCGCCGCCCTCGCCGCCGGAGGGAAGGGCGCGCCCCCCGCCCTCTACCTCGTCGACGCCTCCGGGAAGGAGATCGCCTCCGCCGTCCCGCCGGGGTCGCACCCCCGCGTCGCCTTCGCCGCGCGACCGGGAGGGGCGATCGAGCCCCTCGGCCTCGCCGCTCCCTGGACCGCCCGGATCCAGGCCGTGCGGACCTGGGGGACGAGCGGGCCGACCGTCGCCCTCCTCCACCGGTCCCGGGCCAACGGCAAGGCCCTCGACCGCGCCTTCGACTTCGCCGTCGAGGCGATCTCGCTCTGCCTCGACCGGGTCTTCGAGATCGAGAGTTTGTCGGGCGCGCTCACCCGGCTCTTCGAGGAGCGCTCGATCCTCTCCGAGATCGGGAGGGAGATCGGGGAGGCGGACAATCTCCGGGAGTTCTGCAGGAGGCTCGCCCCGCGCCTCGCCGAGGTGCTCGGCGCGGAGAAGGTCGCCGTGGCGCTGCGATCGCGGGACCGCTCCGAGTTCGTGCTCCTCGGCGTCCACGGGCTCGGGAGCGGGGCCGAGGGCCCCTGGAAGGTCGGGCAGGGAGTGACGGGCCGGTCGATCGAGCGGGGGATGAGCCGCCTCCTCGAGAACGTCTCCGAGTTCCCTCCGGACGCGCTCCCCTTCGAGGCGCAGGGACGGCGCGACCTGTACGTCACTCCGGTCCGGGAAGCCTCCTCGGGCCGGGCGATGGGGGCGATCCTCGCCCTCGACTCCCTCAAGCCGGCGGGGTTCGGGAGCGAGGAGACGACCCTCCTCGACTTCGTCGCCGAGTACGTCGGCTCCGTCCTGACGGGGATCCGGGGGATCGAATTGAAGAAGGAGATCGAGATCGCGCGGAGGATCGTCGAGGGGCTGCTGCCGGG
>CBRGOK010000788.1:0-1914 GCA_967798035.1 uncultured bacterium | reverse complement strand
CCCGATCGTCGAGGGAGGGAAGGCGCCGGGCGCGACGGGGAAGGAGCGCGTCGCCCGCCCCAGGGCGTCGAGGGTCCCGGCGAAGAGGGAGATCGTCCCCGGCTGGAGGAGGAGGAGGGTGACCGGATCGACGACGATCGGGAGGCAGACCGATCTCGAGTGCCTGCCGTACGGCTCCGGGGACGGTCGCCGCCGTCCGATGGACGGAAGGAGAGGTCGGTGTCCGCAACGTCATATATAAACATACTTTATGACTTATGGTTTCGTTAACCCGCTCGGGGCTAGCATGCCGGGCTAACTCATGTCTCGAGGCCACTCCGGGGGCGGCGCGGAGTGCGAATGCGGCCGCATTCGTGCGAGGCAGCCATTCCCCTAGCCGTCCGCGGTTGCGACCGAGTCGAGACGCGCCCGACCGGAGCATCAGGGGATTGTCGCAACTCTCGCAACCATACGCGCGGCGAGTCCGTCGAACGATCCGGCATCCTGAACGGATCCTCCGTATCGCTCCCATGAGCCCCTCCTCGGACGCCGGGACCGTCCCGATCGGGTCCTCCACCCCGTTCGGGCCGAGAGGGTGAGGCGGGAATGCGGTTGCTCGTCGTCGAGGACGATCCGCGGCTCCGGGAGGCCCTGCGCGACGCGCTCCTCGCGGGAGGTTATGCCGTGGACGTCGCCTCCGACGGGGAGGACGCGCTCCATCAGGCCACGCACGAGCCCTACGACGCGATCGTCCTCGACATCGGGCTCCCGAGGCTCGGGGGGCTCGAGGTGCTGTCGAGGGCGCGCGCCGCGGGCGCGTCCGCGCCCGTCCTCCTCCTGACGGCGCGGGACGCGGTCCAGGACCGCGTCCGGGGCCTCGACGCCGGCGCCGACGACTACCTCGTCAAGCCTTTCGCGACTCCCGAACTCCTCGCCCGAATCCGCGCCCTCATGCGCCGCGGCGCGAGGGGGAGCCCCGGGCCCCTCGAGGTCGGCGACCTCGTCCTCGATCCGGCCCGCCGCACGGTGTCCCGGGGGGGGACGCGGCTCGACCTCACGCCGAAGGAGATCGCGCTTCTCGAGTTCCTCCTCCGCCACGCGGGCCAGGTCGTGACGCGGACGATGCTCGCCGAGCATGTCTGGGACGCGTCCTTCGAGTCGTTCGCCAACGTCATCGACGTCCACATCTCGAACCTCCGGCGCAAGCTCGAGCGCGGCGGGCGCCCCCGGCTCGTCCACACGATCCGCGGGGCGGGGTTCCTCCTGAGCGAGGAGGCGCCGTGAGGATCCCGATCGGCGTGCGGCTCGCGGGGATGGTGGCCGTCGTCTTCCTGGCGGCGACGGCGGGCCTCGGAACGCTCGGCCTCCTCGTGGTCGAGGGGGCCCTCCTCGACGGGGCGGACCGCGTGCTCGACGAGGAGATGATCGAGGTCGCCCACGAGATCGACGAACGGAGCCGGACGCCGGAGGCGCTCGAGTCCTACCTCGTCACGACCGCCTCCGTGATCCCCTACGAGATCTTCTTCCGCGTGACGCGGCCCGACGGGACGGACCTCGCCAGCTCCTCCCCCTCGCTCTCGGCCGTCCATCCCCGTCTGCGTCCGGCGGAGGGGACCATCGAGCGGCGGACCTTGCGGTTCGAGGGGGACGAACCCCGGCAGCGCCTCGCGGCTCGCCGGTTCGAGACGCAGGCGCTCGGCCCGGTCGTGGTCGAGCTCTCCCTCGGCCTGGCCCACGAGGAGGAGACGCTCCTCTGGCTCACGAAGCGGGCGCTCGTCGCGGGCCCGATCGTGGCGCTCGTCGCGGCCGGCCTCGGCCTCCTCGTCGCCCGCCGGGCCCTGCGCCCCATCGATTCGATCGACCGGGCGGCCCGGACGATCGGCGGCGGACCGGGCGGCGCGCGGCTCCCGCGACCCGGGACGGGGGACGAGCTCG
>CBRGOK010000787.1:0-1916 GCA_967798035.1 uncultured bacterium | reverse complement strand
GCGTCGCGGAGCGTCCGCTCCGCCTCGGCGTCGTTCCCCGCCATCCGATGGAGGTCCGCAAGGTTCACGGCGGCGGGGAAGTAGGTCGGATCGATCGTGAGCGCCTTCCGGTACTCGGCCGCCGCCTCTTCGAGGCGCGCGCGCGCGGCATGGAGCGAGCCGAGGTTCCCGTGCGACTCCGGACGCTCCGGGTTGAAGCGCTCCGCCGCCACCCACTCCTCGAGCGCCCGGGAGAAGCGGTCCCGGTCCGCCCCGACGAGCGATCGCTCGGGCTCTCCGGCGAGAGCGCGAGCCGCGTCCATCCGGACGACTCTCGAGGGATCGGCGAGGAGAGGTGGGAGGAGTGCGAGGCGAGTGGCAGCGTCCGCCTCCGCGATCGCCCCGACGCCGGCCATCCGGACGTTGGCATCCGCGTCCCCGAGGGAGGCGCGGATCGCCGGCAAGTTCGAGGGGCGGAGATGGGGACGCAACCTCGCGACGGCGCTCGCCCGGACGAAGGGGGGAAGCGATCCGTCCCCGGCCACGCGGACGAGCGCCTCCCGCGCGCCCGGCTCGCCCCGCTCCCCGGCGCGGAACGCCTCCGCGAAGGACTGGAAGCCCGGCTTGCGCTGGGGAAACCAGCGGCCGATCGCGTCGCCCGCCCACTGCGGGGTCCGCTCCGCGTGGCAGTCGTTGCACGCGTTGCGCACGCCGAGGGAGATCGTCCGGTCCGGCCGCGGGATCCGCATCGAGTGGTCGTGACGTGGGTCGACGACCATGTAGGTCGTGGTCGGCATGTGACAGGCGGCGCACGACGCGCCCGCCGAGCCCGTCGCGTGATGGTGGTGGTCGGGCGAGTCGTAGGTCGCGGGAGCGTGGCAGGAGGCGCAGGCGCCGTTCCCCTCGACCTGGAGCTTCCCCGCGTGGGGGTCGTGGCAGTGGGAGCAGGTGACCCCCTGCGCGTACATCTTGCTCTGGAAGAAGGACCCGACCTCGTAGACCTCCTCGCGAATCTGGCCGTCGGGTTGGTAGAGGCCCGGCTCGAGGAGGGAGAGGCGGAAGGCGTCCTCGAGCGGCTCCCCCGCCACGTGGTGGTCCGAGAACTGGCTGCGCCGCGCGTGGCAGCGCGCGCAGATCCCGATCTCCCGATCGGAGGCGCGGGGCCCCGAGGGGACGGCGTTGCCGGAGGGGACCGGCGTGACGAAGGTGAACGATGTGCGCCCCTCGAGGGGGGCGAGGAGGCCCTTCCCGGGAATGGAGGAGGCACGTCCCCCGACCTCCTCCCTCGCCCAATCGACGTGGCGCGCGCCCGGCCCGTGGCACGCCTCGCACCCGACCGAGATCTCCGACCAGGTCGTCGCGAAGCGATCGGCCCGCGGATCGAAGTTCTTCCGGAGATTCGTCGAGTGGCAGTCGGCGCACTGGTAGTTCCAGTTCTGGTCGATCCCCGTCCAGTGCATCGGGTCGCCCGCCCGCGGAGTCCGGTCGGGATAGAGGTGGAACCAACGCCTCGCGCGGCGGTCCCACGCGATCCCGAGGGCCTGCATCCGGCC
Organism: uncultured bacterium; assembly: GCA_967798035.1. GTDB lineage: Bacteria > Planctomycetota > UBA1135 > UBA1135 > JAKEFM01 > JAKEFM01. The sequence goes on along the minus strand of CBRGOK010000787.1, from coordinate 384 downwards.
GTCGGGGAACCCGACGAGGTATTGCTGGAGCGGGTCGAGGCCGAAGGTGTGCCGCACCTCGAAGTCGGCGGGAGCGCCGTCGGGACCGTCCGTGCGGACGAGGAACTCTTCCCCGCGGCGGAAGAACCTCGACTCCGTTCCGCCGTGCGAGAAGGCGGCGTCGCGGAAGTCCCCGAGGACGGTCGCCTCGGTCGCCTCCGCCATCGCCGAGGCGTGGTCCGAGCCTCGCCATCTCCCGAAGACCTCGGCGTGGCAGGACGCGCAGGCGCCCGAGCCGACGAAGCCCCCGCGCGAGGAGCGGGAAGGAGGAGTCCGCGGCGTCTCCCGCAGCAGGAGCCAGGCCGAACCGGCGGCGAGGAGGAGCGCCGACCCCGCGACGAGGGG
>CBRGOK010000786.1:0-1916 GCA_967798035.1 uncultured bacterium | reverse complement strand
CGGCGGTCGCGCTGGGTAACGCCAGCTACTTCCTCTACGGGCGCACGGCGATGATGGACGTTCCGCTCGCCGTCCTCGTCGCCGCGTCGACCCGGTGGCTCGGGCGCGGCGCGATGCTCCGGGGCTGGGCCGCCGCCGGACTCGGATTCCTGGCGAAGGGCCCCCTCGGCGTCCTCCTTCCGGTCGGGGCCGTGGCGATCGAGCGCCTCTCCTCCCGACGAGGCCGCGAGTTGGCGCGGCTCTTCGCCCCCGCCGGGCTGCTCGTCTTCCTCGTCGTCGCCGCCCCCTGGCCGATCGCGATGGCCGCTCGCCACGGCGCGGAGTTCGTCCGCACCTTCTTCGTCGGCGAAGGGCTCCTCGCCTTCGCGTCGGACGAAGGGCATCGGACGACGCCCGCCTGGCCGTACGTTCCGTTCCTCCTCGCCTCGTTCACGGTCTTCGCCCCGGCCCTCTTCGGCGCCGCGCGCGCCGCGTGGCGCTCCCCCTCTCCCGACCTCCGCGCGGCCCTCGCGCTCGCCGGCGAGACGCTTCTCGTCTTCCTCCTCGCCTCCCGGAAGGCGGATCGGTACTTCCTCCCCTCGGTCCTCCCCCTCGCGGTCCTCGCCGGCGTCCACCTCGCGAAGGCGCCGGAGGGCATGCCGGTGCGATCGTTGCGGGCGGGCCTCTGGATCCTCGCCCTCCTCGTCCCCGCCGCGCCCGCCGCCGTCGCCTGGGCGACGCCAGGGACGGGGGCCGCGCCCGCCCTCGCGGTGACCCTCCCCCTTCTCGGGGGCCTCGTCGCGGGGACGCTCGCGAGCCGCGCGGGGCGGCCCTTCGCCGCGTCCCTCGCCCTCGCCGGATCGATCGTCGGAGTCGAGGCGGTCGGGGTGGACGGAGTCTTCGAGGCGGTGGCCCACGATCCCATCCCGCGGGTCGAGGCGGCGCTCGCCGAGGCCGGTCTCTCGCGGGCGCCGCTCGCCGTCGACACCGGAATCCTCGAGGAGCGGCTCCGGGTCGACCTGCGGCGCGAGGTCGAGCTCGTGGACAGCGTCGCGAAGGCGGAGGACTGGCTCGGAAGACCCGGCCCGCGCGCGGCGATCCTCTCGCGCTCGACGTGGGACGCGCTTCCCTCGGACGTCCGCGCTCACGCTCCCGTCCTCCTCGCGGACTGGGGCCTCCCGCGCGTCTCGTGGCGATGGCTGGTCGAGCGGGGTCTCGCCGGCGCCCTCCGCGATCGCAAGGTGGAGATCGTCCTCGCGGGGCGGACGGAGGATCCTCGGGCGCATTAGAGTCCGTGGCTCCCGAGTCTTCTCGACGCGCCGGCGCCCCGCTCGCCGCCCGAGCCGAACGGGCGCGTCGGGGTTCCGGCATGCACAGGGGCGAGTCGATCGCGAGCGGCGCGACTCCCCCCTCGCGCCCGGAGATTAGAGATTGGTCACGGTCGTGACCTCGAGATTCGTGAACCGCAGCGGCGGCCCGACCACCGCCTGCCAGAAGACCGACTGGCCGACGAGCGCGGGGTTCGCGGGGACGAGGAAGGAGAGGCTCGCGCGCCCCTGGGGATCGAGGACTCCCCCCCCGACGATCCACAGGGCGGACGGCAGGAGCCGAAGGGTCCCGAAGGGTGGGAGGGGGAGGCTCGATGCGCCCGTCGCCGCGGCGAGGAGCCACGTCCCGTTCGCGGGTCCATCGACGTCCAGGATCAGGGGCCTTCCCGTCCGCGGGATCCCGCGCCAGGACACCTGCCGGGCGAGATTCGTGTAGAGCCTCTCCCTGCCGCCGGTCGCGGAGACGACGTCGAGGTCTCCGTCGCCGTCCACGTCGCCGAGGGCGATCTCCTGCGTCAGGTCGAGGAGAGTCGGGAGGGTCGTCGCCGTCACGTCCGAGAAGATCCCCGCTCCCCCGTACTGATAGAGGCGGCCCTGCTGCCCGACGTT
>CBRGOK010000785.1:0-1919 GCA_967798035.1 uncultured bacterium | reverse complement strand
GGTCGGGCCACGGGAGGAGGAGCGCCTGATGCACCGATTCGCCGGGGCGCTCCTCGCTCCCGCCCCCGCCGTGCGGAGGGAGCTCGGACCGCGCAGGACGCGTCTCGACCTCGGCGAGCTCGGCCTCCTCAAGCGCGAGTGGGGCTTGAGCATGCAGGCGTGGATCCGGCGTGCCGCCGACCTCGGCGTCATCCCCCAGACCGAGTTCCGCCGGTCGATGATCGAGTTCCGCAGGCGCGGCTGGCACCGCGAGGAGCCCGTGGCGGACCTGCGAGGGGAACGACCGCTTCGCCTCTGCCACATGGCGCTCGCGGCTCACGCCGAGCGTCTGGTCGACGAGGGGTGGGTGCGACGCGTCTGCCCCGAGGCGATGGAGTCCCCGCTCGCGCCGACCTCGTCCGATGGGGAGGACGAGGTCTTCCGCCTCCTTCGAGTCCCCCTCGAGCGGCGCCGCGGGATCCTCGCCGCCCAAGCCGAGAAGGCCCGGGAGATCTACCGGACCGATCCCGAGCTGACCGAGTTCACCGCCCTCGACGGCGAACCGTTCCTGGAGGAGGGGGAGTGACGGCACGCATGGAACCCGGCTTCCCCGATCCTCGCCGGGGAGAGGTCTGGACGGTCGATCTCGATCCCGTTGTCGGAGCGGAGATCCAGAAGACCCGCCCCGCCGTCGTCGTCGGCAGCGACGAGATCGGCCGCCTGCCCCTGCGGCTCGTGGTCCCGCTGACGGGATGGCGTCCGGCCCTCGGATCGTTGACCTGGCTGGTGCGCGTGTCCCCCGACCCCTGGAACGGCCTCGCCAAGGAATCCGGCGCGGATGCCTTCCAGGTCCGAAGCGTCTCCGTCCGGCGATTCGCGCGAAGGCTCGGCCGACTCTCGCCCTTGGCGGTGCGACGGGTCGCCGCCGCGATCGCCCTTTGCGTGGACCTCGAGTAGGCGGCCCCCCCCGGTCCGCCGAGGGCACGTGCCTCGGGCGGGGCGATTCCGCTGCCGTCGCGTTCCCCGGACTTCTCCACCGGCACTCGGGGGCCCGGTGGACGCTTCGCGCTCCTCGACCTTTCCGGTGCTCCGATCCCAGGCCTCGCTGCGTGACTCCGCCCTCTCGTTCCCCTCGCTGGTTCCGGGTCCTCCACGACGGCGGTTCGTCCGGCCTGGAGCCTTCCGAACCCCGGAGACCTCGGCCTCGTCGGGGTCACGCCGTGCGCTCGACTCGCCTGTCAGTCCTCGGCGGGCCACCCCGCCGCGAGGAGGGCCTGCTTCAGCGTCCCGCGGTGCCGGAGGGGGACGCGGAAGGCGCGGAGGGAGAGCCGCTCGCCGAGGAGGTCGCGGACGTCGGCGAGGACGTTCTCCGGGACCGCGTAGCGGGAGAAGCGCTCGAGGCCGGAGGCCGCCGCGTTCCAGAGGGAGAAGGAGGTGATCCGGTAGGCGTGGAAGTGCTCGGGGCTGCGCTCGAGCTCGGCGAACCGGGCGACCGCCGAGCGCGCCTCCTCGGCGAGGGGCGCGTGGACGTCGAGGAGGAGGGAGCGGTCCCCCTGGACGATGAGGGGGTTGTCGCGGGTGCAAGGAGCGGGGGCCGTCATGGGCGCGGAAGCCCGGAAGGCTAGCCACGAGCGCGCGGAACGGGGAGGGGACCGCCGACCCTCTCCGGGAAAGGGGGAGGAGGGGGAGCGCGTTCGGCTCTGCGCAGGGGAGATCCTACTTCCGAGATCCCCAAGCCGACTCCCCTTCCCGTCCGTCCCGTTCTCGGGGGTCAGGTCACCGGATGTGGATCTCGATCGTGCTGCTCACCGCCCCCCTCGCGCGAGGAACTCGACGAAGCTCTCCCGCACGGGCTCCAACTCCGGGAGCTCGCGCTGAAGGACGCACCGGATCCCGAGGCTCGAGAGCGCCTCCTGCGCGAATCCGTCGAGGACCGCCGA
>CBRGOK010000784.1:0-1920 GCA_967798035.1 uncultured bacterium | reverse complement strand
CGCCTGGCTCGATGTCGCGCTCCTCGAGGGCCACCTCCACGAGCGCGCCTTCGACCCGGAAGGGATCCTCTCCACGCTCCCCGCGATCGGGACGGCGCTCCTTGGCGTCCTGACGGGTCACTGGCTCCGCTCCGAGCCCGGAGGTCTCTCGAAGTCCCTCGGCCTCCTCGTAGCGGGCGGCGCCGCCGCGCTCGCCGGCCTCGCGTGGGGGACGGTCTTCCCCATCAACAAGCCGCTCTGGACCTCCTCCTACACCCTCTACACGGGCGGCCTCGCGGCCGCCTGCCTCGGCCTCCTCCTCCTCGCGGAGGCCCGGAGCCTCCGGGTCTGGGGGAAGCCCTTCGTCGTCCTCGGGACGAACGCGATCGCGGCCTTCGTCCTCTCGGGTCTCGGGGCGAAGATCCTGGGTCTCGTGAAGGTGGCAGGTTCCGACGGAGGAGAGATCTCCGCCAAGTCCTGGCTCTGGCGCGAGGTGTTCAAGCCGCTCGGCCCGCCGAAGGCGGCCTCCCTCCTCTTCGCCCTCGCCTACACGGGCCTCTTCTGGGCCCTCGCCGCGCTCCTCTACCGTTTCCGGATCTTCGTCAAGGTGTGACGCCGGACCCGGCCGTAGGGCGCAGGCACCTCCGCCGCCTCGGCTCCCCGCTCGGGCGAGGGCGATCCGGGGGGCAGGACCAGGAATCCCTCCCGCCGGGCCGCTTCCCGCAGTCGGCGGTCAAAGCAGACGAACTCCGCGTCCGCCGCGCTCGAGCGACAGCCGGCGAGCGCCGCGGCGAGTTGGAGGGCGTCCGCGGATCCGAGAGCGTGGACCTTCAGGAGCTGGCGCGCCCGCACCCGGACCGCATCCTCCGGCATCACGGTCTCCGCCTGCGCCTGGAACGACTCGAGCGCGGCGAGTGCGCGGTCCAGGCTTGCGCGGTCGAGGTCTCCGGCGCGATGGCGCCTCCAGAGGGCGGAAGCACATTCGACGGGCGTCGACCACCACCAGACGAGGCCGCGATCCTCGAGGAAGAGGGGCCGCACCACGCGGCTTCGTTCCTCCGCGAAGAGGAGCGGGACCAGCGCGGAGGAATCCCAGAACCTCACCGCCTCTCCTCCCTCTCGGCCAGGAGGGCGTCGAGGACCTTCCCCTCAGGATCCTCCGCGACGGGGAGTCGATCGAGGAGCTCCTTGGACATGGGCCATCGTCCGGGACGGAGGATCCCGAGCCGGATCAGCTCGTCCCTCGCCGGGTCGTCTCCTCCCCGGATCGGCTCGATCCGTGCGATCGGGCGCCCGCGCTCGAGGACGATGACCTCCTCGCCGCGCTTGACGATCCTCAAGTACTCGCTGAGGCGGGCCTTCAGGCGGGCCACCGGAACGGTCTTCATGGTGACCAGACTAGTCACGAAGGTTTGACCCGACAAGCCGAGGGCCCGCCGGCGGCCTCGCCCCCGTTCAGCGCCCCGGCCGGGCGACGGGGCGGGCGGCGCCGAGCTTCTCGCGAAGTCGCGCCGCGAGCGCGACGAGCGTCTGCGTCTCGGCTGCTTCCCCCGGCGGCTCCTCGCCGAGGAGCGGAGCGGCTTCGGCGAGGAACGGTCGGGCGGCGACGGGCTCCCCCCGGCGCAGGAGTCTCTCCGCGCTGATCGTCGCCGACTGTGCGAGGGTTCTTCGGCTCTCCTCGGAGCCCTCCCTCCCGACGGCCCGCCGTGCGATCTCGACGGAAACTTGGAGGTGGCGGTCCCCTTGGGCCGGGTCCCCTCGACCGTCGCAGCGGAGAGCCTCGCGCAGCTCGGTGTCCGCCACCTTCCGGATCCAGCGCGCGTCGGCGGGGGCGGCCTTCCCGAGCCGCTCGGCGAGTTCGATCGGGTCGACCGGGCTCGCGCCGCTCTCCCTCCACTCGAGCGCGCCGTCGAGGAGGTCGACCGCCTCCCGATCGAGCCC
>CBRGOK010000783.1:0-1925 GCA_967798035.1 uncultured bacterium | reverse complement strand
CCGCACTTCCCCGTCACCGCGCCCCGCTTCTACGGATCGGTCCCGGACGGGGACGGGACCGAGTACCTCTGGCTCTTCCTCGAGGACGTGGGCGCGGAGAAGTACTCGAAGACGAATGACGAGCATCTGGCGCTCGCCGGACGCTGGCTCGGGGAGATGCACGCCGCGGCGACGCGAACGGCCGGGACCTTCCGGCTGGCGGAGCTCCTCCCGGAGGGAGGACCCGGCCGCTACCTCGATCACCTCCACTCGGGACGGCGCAACCTCCTCGCAAGCCTCGGCAACCCCTTCCTCGAGCGGGAGGAGGCCGACGTGCTCCGGGAGATCGTCCGACTGCAGGACCGGGTCGAGGGCGACTGGGCTCGGCTGGCGGCCTCGTGCGAGGGGCTCCCGCCCACCCTCGTGCACAACGACTTCCGTCCGAAGAATGCCTACGTCCGGAGCGGTCCCGCGGGGCTCCAGCTCTACCCCATCGACTGGGAGACGGCCGGCTGGGGGATGCGCGCCGCCGACCTCACCCGGGTGGACCTGGCGGCGTACGCCTCCGCCCTCGCGGAGGGCTCCTCCGACCTCGACCTGGACGCCCTCCTCTGCATGGCGAGGACCGGGCAGGTCTTCCGGTTCCTCGCCGCGGTCAACTGGCTGAGCCCACAGGTCGCCCGCAGCGACCGCAGCACTCTCCTCTGGGCGATGGTGAGCATGAGGTCTTACCGCGACTCGCTCTCCTCCGCGGTGGTGGGAGCGGGACTCGCGCCATGAATCGGGCCGGTAGGCGCCGCGGCCTCCCCCGCGAGAGCGGAGCCTCCCTCCGGGGGGCGACCGACGGGACCGACCTCCTCGCGTTGCCGATCGACGAGATCGGGCAGGAGGGAGCGCGCGAGCTCCGGGAGATCCTGCGGGAGATCCTCGGAGACCTCCTCGCCGCGGACGCCCCGGTCGTCCTCCACCGACTCAAGCAGCGGGTCTTCCGGCTCCTCGTCGATTCCGGGGGTCGCTCCCGCTCTCTCATCCTCAAGCGCCTGGACCCCCCCGCGGCCCGGCGAAACGAATGGGTCACCCGGCGCTGGCTCCCCGCTCTGGGACTGGGGGAGGCCTGTCCCGCCTTGCTCGGGGTCGCCGCCGCCCGGGCCGGCCGCTACGTGTGGCACGTCTACGAGGATCTCGGGGAGGGGAGGCTCGAGCCGGGGGATCGCGACCCCCGCCGCCTCGAGGCGGTCGTCGAGCTGATCGCGCGGCTCCACGTGCGCTCGGCCGAGCACCCCCTCCTCGCGGAGTGCCGCATGCACGGCGGGGACCTCGGGATTCACTACTTCACCTCGAATCTCCGCGACGCCCTCCGGGCGCTCGAGGCCCTCCGGCCCCCCGCGATCGAGATGTCCCCGGATCAGCGGGACCTCCGCGACCGGCTGCTCGGGCGGCTGCGCGCGCTCTCCGACGAGCTGCCCGAGCGCGTCCAGACCATGGTGGAGGCCGGGGGACCGGAGATGCTCCTCCACGGCGACCTCTGGACGATCAACACCTTCACCTCCCCGAGCCCCGACGGGGTGAGGGCGTTCCTGATCGACTGGGACCACGCCGGAGTCGGGCGCTTCTGCTACGACTTCTCGACCTTCCTCCTCCGGTTCCCATCCGGGGCGAGGTCGGGGATCCTCGAGCTCTACCGGCGGGCCGTCGAGCGCACCGGGCGGCGCCTGCCCGACCGGGGCGTCCTCAACCTCCTCTTCGACACCGCGGAGCGGGCGAGGTACGCCAACCGCGCGATCTGGCCCGCCGTCGCCCTGCTCCGCGGCGACGGCGCCGACTGGGGGTTCGAGGAGCTGGCGGAGGTGGACCAGTGGTTCGAGGCCCTCGGGCCGGTCTTGCCCCTCTGACCGGGACGGACGCGTCGCCATGAAGTACCTGATCGTCAACGGGGACGACTTCGG
>CBRGOK010000782.1:0-1931 GCA_967798035.1 uncultured bacterium | reverse complement strand
GGCGAGGCAGGAGGCCGCGAGGGCGAGGAGGCGGGCGCGCCCCGCGGAGAGCCAGGAGGCGGCGCGGTCGACCCCGCGGGCGAACCTCCGGTAGACGAGGAGGAGGAGGGCGAGGGAGACGCCCGCGACGGAGAGCATCTCGGCGAGGACGACGGGGAAGGCCTCCGGGGAACGGACCAGGAGGCTCGCGAAGAGGGTGTCGATGAAGGTCGAGATGTTCGCCCCGAGGACGTAGGGGAGGAGATTCTCCCGCCGGATGGAGCCCTTGGCGGTGAGGGGGAGGAGGATGCCGAGGGAGACCGAGACGGAGAGGGAGAGGGCGGTCACGAGGAGGCCGAGGCCGAACATGACGGTGGGGCGGAAGGCGACCTCCGAGACGCGGCCGAGGAGCCCCCCCGGGGAAGGCTCCGGGAGGGCGCGATCGATCAGCCGGAAGGCGCCGAGGATCCCGCCGATCCCGAGGAGGAAGAGGCCGAGTCCCCGGAAGGGGACGAGGGAGAGGGCCGGCTCGAAGACCCCGTCGAGGAGGTCGTAGGCGGCCCCCTTCGGCAGGGAGAGCGTCTCGAGCGCTCCCGTGCGGAGGAGGAGGAGGGCGACGGCCGTCGCCGGGAAGTAGACGGCCGCCGTCGCGAGGACGGTCGTCACCCCGACGTAGGAGGCGCGGCTCCCCTTTCGGCTGAGGTCGGCGAGGAGGCCGAGGCCGAGGATGACCGTGGAGGCGCCGAGGCGGGAACCGCAGATCATGGCGAGGCACTCGGCCGCGTCGAGCGTCCCCGCGTCGAGGAGGCCGAGGGCGAGGGCCGCGACGGGGGAGCCGGAGAGGAGGAGGCAGGCGGCGATCCAGCCGAGGGCGGCGCTCCCCGCGACGCCTCGGATCCGGAGCGTCTCGAAGAGGGGGTCGAGGCCCGCCGCCCCGCGGCGCAGCATCTGGAGTGCGAGGACGAAGAGGAGGAGGCCGGAGACGACGCCGGCGACGCGGAGGGGGACCCGCGCGCTCACCCTGCGGATTCCATCGGGGGCGAGAAGATGGGAGGAGGCGGCCCGCGGCGCAACGCTTGTGGCGCGAGGGAGGGGTCGAAACAATCGAACTTCCCGAAGGGAAGCCCATTGCCCGGGGCGATCGCCATCCACGACGGAGTCCTCCTCCTCGGACGCGCACGCGCCCGCGGCGGATTCCTCGTCCTCGATCCGACGCGCGAGAGGCCCGACCGGCGGATCCCGCTCGCGGATCCTGAGGTCGAGGTGGAGGGGCTCGCCGTCGACGCCTCCTGCAACCTCTTCGTGGCCGATCCGCGGGAGAACTCCGTCCGGCGGTTCACCCTCTTCGGCCAGGAGGTGGGGCGCTTCGGGCTTCCGGGCCCGGGGATCGACCGGAAGGGATACCTCGACGCTCCCCAGGCCTGCGTGCTCGACGAGGACGGGAACCTCTACGTCGCCGGCGGCCGCGGCCCTCTCGTCCACGGGGTCCAGAAATTCGCGCCCGACGGCCGGTGCGTCGGCACGCTGCGCTCCTTCGGCGAGCCGAACGAGCGGTTCGGCTCGCCGCGCGGCCTCGCCGTCGGCGGCGACCGGGTCTTCGTGGCGGACACGCGGGCCGGCTGCGTCCAGGTCTTCACCACTGCCGGGGTCTTCGTCTCGATGTTCTCGACGGCGACGGCGCCGGGGGAGCTGTCGATGCCCTGCGCGGTCGCCCTCCGGCGGGACGGGACGCTCCTCGTCGCGCAGGTGGGGGAGGAGCCCTGCGTGAAGGCCTTCTCCGGGAACGGGGAGTGCCTCCGGGTCTTCGTCGAGGGGGGGAACGAGGAGGGGAGGACCGAGGATCCGGTCGACCTCGCCTGCGACGCGGCCGGGAGCCTCTTCCTCCTCGATCGGGGAGGGGAGCGGCTGCAGCGCTTCGACGCGCAGGGGCGCTTCGGGGGCCTCCTCCTCGC
>CBRGOK010000781.1:0-1940 GCA_967798035.1 uncultured bacterium | reverse complement strand
GGTCGGCTTCTCCGCCAAGCCCTCCGCGCCCCGCCTCGAGGGGACGTCGGTCACCTTCGCGCGCGGGGGGGTCCTCGAGCGCTACGAGCTGCGCCCCGAGGGGATCGAGCAGGTCTTCGTCCTCTCGCGCGCGAGGAGGCTCCAGGGGGACATCCGGCTCCGGATCGACGTCACGACCGATCTCGCCTTCGCCGGCGCCTCCGACGGGATGCGCTTCCAGGCCGGGGCGCTTGGCGGCGTGCGCTACGGCGAGGCGACCGCGATCGACGCCGCGGGGGCCCGGGTCCCCGCCTCGACCGCCTTCGAGGGAGGGATCCTCGAGATCCGCGTGCCGGCCGAGTTCGCCGAGTCCGCGGCCTACCCCCTCACGATCGACCCGGTGATCTCCTCCTTCGCCGTCGACGCCTCGGGATACGACAACTTCGCGGCGGACATCGCCTTCGACTCGGGGAGCGGCCTCTACGTCATCGCGTACGAGGAGACCTACAGCGCCACCGACCACGACGTCCTCTGCTCCTCCTTCACGTCGGGCGGGGTCCCCGCCTTCGGCGCCTACCAGGACTTCACGGCGAGCGACGCCCGCGCCCCCTCGGTGGCGAACAACGGGGCCGCCGGCGTGAACCTCGTCGTCTTCGAGTTCGGCGCCCCCGGCGCGAAGAACCTGCAGGGCCGGATCGTGACTCCGGCGGGGACGAACGTGGCGGCCGCGTTCCCCGTCGCCGCTCTCGCGAACGACGACCTCCGACCGGACGTCGGCGGGGATCCGTTCCCCGTCGCGCCGACCCTCTTCCTCGTCGCCTGGGAGAACGCCTTCTCCCTCGCCGATCACGACATCTGGGCCGTCACGGTCGACACGGCCGGCGTTCCGGGGACCCCCTTCGCGGTCGACTACTCGACCGCCTACGACCTGAACCCGCGGATGACCTCCTCGAACGGCTTCCCGGGGAACTGGGGTCTCGTCTGGGAGCGCGAGTTCTCCCCGACCGACCACGACGTCTACATGGCCGTCGTCGAGTTCGACGGGGACATCCTCGTCCCCTCGACGCCCGTCGACCTGTCCTTCCAGCACGACACCTTCCCCGACGTCGGGGGGGACGGCCTGCGCTTCCTCGCCGTCTACGAGGGGGACTTCGGGACCGACCACGACGTGATGGGTCTCCGGGTCGACCTCTTCGGCACCGGGCTCCTCATCCCCGGGGGACCGGTCGACCTCTCGCTCTCCGAGCCGGGCGTGCCCTTCCTCGAGGACCAGCGGTCTCCCGCGGTCGACGCGGACGGCTGCCGCTTCGCCTACGTCTACGCGGAGTCCTTCGCCGGGAGCCTCACGGACTACGACATCCAGGCGGCGTCCGTGATGGGGGACGCGACCCTCACCTGGGTCGAGGGACACGAGACCGTCTCCGCGAACGTGACGTTGGAGGGGAACCCGGCGATCGTCTCCGAGGCCGGCGCCGGGGGGAGCCCCGTCGCCTTCGGGATCGCCTGGCAGGATGAGTTCTCCCCGACGGACCACGACATCTTCGGGGCGCGCTACGACGGCTCCTCGCCCGGATCCGTCTCCCTCTTCCCGACCGCGTGCGGCCCCGCTCCGACGCTCGGCTTCGCGGGGAGCCCGGTCACCGGCGGCTTTGTCTCCTTCTCGTTGACCGGCTTCGTCGGGTTCCCGTTCCTCTGGGCGGGCCTCCCGACGGCGGTCCCGCTCTGTCCGCCCGCGCCCTGCCTCCTCGGCGCGAGCTTCGACATCGTCTTCACGGGCGCCGCGTTCGGCGCGGCGATCCCCTGTGACTCCTCCCTCATCGGCGCCACGGCCTCGGTCCAGGGCGCGGATGTGTTTGCTCCGGGGGGATGCGTCGTGCCGTTCCCGTTCGTCGTCACGAACACGCTCGACGTGACGATCGGGTGACCGGCCGGTCGCTCGGCGGAACGCGGGCGCGCGGGGT
>CBRGOK010000780.1:0-1941 GCA_967798035.1 uncultured bacterium | reverse complement strand
AGTCCCTGCGCATCTGGCGCTCCTTGTAGAGGAAGAAGATCACGGGGTAGACGAGGAGCTCCATCAGGAAGGAGACCGCGATCCCGCCGATCATCGGGGCGACGAGGCGGCGGGTGACGTCCGCGCCCGTCCCGCTCGCCCAGAGGAGCGGCAGGAGCCCGATCATGTCCGTCGCGACCGTCATCGTCTTCGGCCGGATGCGCTTCACCGCCCCCTCGTGGATCGCGGCGTAGAGGTCTGCCCGGTTCCGCATCCTCCCCTCCCGCCGGAAGCGGTCGAAGGTCGTGTCGAGGTAGAGGAGCATCACCTGCCCCGTCTCCGCGTCGACGCCGAGGAGGGCGATGATCCCGACCCAGACCGCGAGGGAGAGGTTGTAGTCGAGCGCGTCGAGGAACCAGAAGGCGCCGATGAGCGAGAAGGGGACGGCGAGGAGGACGACCCCCACCCGGAACCAGGAGCGATTGCTCGCGTAGAGGAGGAGCACGATCAGGACGAGGGTGATCGGGATCACCACCTTCAGCCGCCGGTTCGCCTGCTCGAGGTACTCGAAGCGCCCCGACCAGACGCGGGTGTAGCCGGCCGGAAGCGGCGCCCGCTCCTCCACGACCCGCTTCGCCTCCTTCACGTACCCGCCGAGGTCCCGCCCCGCGATGTCGACGTAGATCCAGGCGGTCCGCTGGCCGTTCTCGCTCCGGATCATCGGGGGGCCCGGGTGGATCCGGATCGAGGCGAGCTGCCCGAGGGGGATCTGCGCTCCCGCCGGCGTCGGCACGAGGACGCGCTTCAGCGCCTCGGGGTCGTCCCGCAGCTCCCGGGCGTAGCGGACGTTGACCGGATAGCGCTCGAGCCCCTCGACCGTCGTCGTGACGTTCCTCCCCCCCACGGCCGACTGGATCACGTCCTGGACGTCCCCGACGGTGAGCCCGTACCGAGAGGCCTCCTCCCGGTCGACGTCGAAGTCGAGGAAGTAGCCTCCGTAGGTCCGGTCGGAGGTGGCGTCCGCCGTCCCCCGGATTGCCCGGACCGCGTTCGCCGTGTCCTCCGCGAGGCTCGAGAGCATCTCGAAGTCGGGCCCGAGGATCTTCACACCGACGGGCGTCTTGATCCCCGTCGAGAGCATGTTGATCCGGTTCTCGATCGGGTAGGGCCAGGCGTTGGCGACGCCCGGGATCTGGACGGCCCGGTTGAGGCTCGGCTGCCGCGTCCCCTCGGGCGAGGTCCAATACCCCTTGGGCAGGCCCCGGGCGTCCAGCTCCCCGTGGATCAGCTCCTGCATCGTGATCGTCCGCTCCCGCGGCCAGAAGGTCGCGGCGAAGGGCCCCTGGAGGAGCTTCGGCCAGGAGGAGTAGAAGCGATCGACCCCGCGCTTCCTCCACTTCGAGCGGTCGGGCTCCAGGCGCGCCACCGTCTCGATCATCGAGAGCGGAGCGGGGTCCGTCGCGGTCTCCGCGCGCCCGATCTTCCCGTGGACGCTGAGGACCTCGGGGAAGGACCGGATCAGCTTGTCCCGCTGCTGGAGGAGCTCCCGGCTCTTCGTGACGCTGATCGAGGGGTCGGTCGTCGGCATGTCGAGGACGTCCCCCTCCTCGAGCGGAGGCATGAACTCCGTCCCGATCCGGTTAATCGGAATCCAGGTCGACACTCCGAGGAGGAGGACGGCGAGGAGGGTCGCCCACGGGTGGCGCATCACGAGGCGGAAGGCGGGCTCGTAGAGGCGCATCGAGAGGCGGTTCACCGGATTGCGCTCCTCCTCCGGCATCCGCCCGCGGAGGAGGAGGACCATCAGGACGGGGACGATCGTGACCCCGAGGATCGCCCCCGCCGCGATCGCGAAGGTCTTCGTGTAGGCGAGGGGCTTGAAGAGCCGGCCCGACTGCTCCCCCAGCACGAAGATCGGGAGGAAGGCGACGGTGATGACGAGGAGGGAGAAGAAGAGGCTCG
>CBRGOK010000779.1:0-1943 GCA_967798035.1 uncultured bacterium | reverse complement strand
GTTGCATGAGCGTGCGCGGCGCCCGGACCCCGACCGCCCTCCAGAACTGCACCCCCTTCTTCGGGGTCGAACCCCGCTCCCGCTCCCTTCCATGGACCTCGTCGATGACCTCCTTGAAGCTGGTGGGACGGAGCGGGATGGCGCGGGAGGGGCGACGAGCCCTGACTCCTCCGGGACACGGAGACGACGGCACTTCCGGACGCTCTCCGGATCTCCCCGGAAGACCGCCCGGCGAGAGTCAGGGTGTAGTGCCCGAACGGGCGTCGGGGTTCGACTCCCCGCATCGGCACCACCTCCTCCGCCGGCTATCCGCGAGAGGGAGGCTAAGGGAATTCTTAAGAAGCGAAGGGAATCCTTAGGGCGGGTCTCCCCTCGACGCTCCGCGGGCGGCTGGATACGATCCAGGGCGTTCGCGATCGAAGCGTCGTCTCGTCCTTCGAAACTCGACTGGAGGCCGGGCGCGCATGGCGTCCCGGGTCTCAAGGGTGTTCCCGCCGAAGTGGAGTCTCCAATGAAGAAGGGCCCGGCTCTCGCTGTGTTCGCGGTCTACGCCCTCGCGTTGTGCGCGCTCTCGAGCGACGACGACGACGAGCAGGTCGCGATCTCCTGTCTGATGAGGCCGGTCGGGGGGCCGGACTCGGACGCCAGCGGGAGCCTCAAGATCGAGCGGGAGGTCGAAGACGACGGGGACGACGATGACGCCGGGGGGGGCGGCGGAAGCGACGACGACGATGATGACGTCGGGGGAGGCGGTGGAACCAACGACGACGACGATGACGGCGGGGGAACCCCGGGGAACGGCGGGGGCCAGGAGAACGGCGGAGGCGGCGGCGAGAACGAGGAGGAGTTCGAGGTCACCGTCGCCCACCTGGACCCCGGCGCCTCCTATGGAGTCTTCCTCGACGGCGGGACCGGGACGCTCCTCTCGATCGGAACGATCGGGATCGGAGGGGACGGCGAGGGACACAAGAAGTTCAGCTCGGACGAGGGAGGCGGCCTCCCCCTCGGCGCAGGGAGCGTGCTCGAGCTGGCGGGCCGTCCTCTCGAGGTCCGCGACGGCACCGGCGCGGTCGTGCTCTTCGGGATCGTCCCCTCCTTCGGTCCCGCGGTCGACTTCGCGCCGATCGGACTCGTCGCCTCCCTGACGCGCCCCTCGCTCGCGGCCCCGGGCGTGGCGAGGGGTCGCCTCGGGACCCGCCACTTCCCCTCGAGCGGTCGAGATCAGATCCACGTGAGGGCGCGGCAACTCACCGGAGCCCCCCCTCACGAGTTCGAGGTCCACCTCCCCGGCGAGGGGTGGACCCCGTGCGGGGCGCTCTCCGCATCGGGGGGACAACAGCAGGCCGGTGACTTTCACGTCGACACGGGGAACGGGGATCCCCTCCCGGGCGGCGCATCCTGCCTCGCCGACCTCGCGGGGCTCGCCGTCCGCGTCCGGAACGGTTCCGGCACCACGGTCCTCGTCGGGACGATTCCGGACGTCTCGGCGGGCGGGGCCGGTCCGAACGTCTCCGCGAGAGCCGTGCTGGCGCCGGGAGCCGCCGCGCCGCAGGCGAGGGCCCGGATCGAGCTCGCCGACCAGCCGAGGCGCGGCCGCTCGCGCCTCGCCGTGCAGGTCTCGCGCGCCGGAAGGACCTCCCACCTCGGCCTGTGGATCGAGAATCCCGGCTCATCCGATCTCGAGCTCGTCGCGAGCCTTCCCTCGCCGAAAGGGCGCGCGAAGCTCCTGATCGACACGGGCGCGGGAACCCCCCTCCCGTTCGGGGCCGCGAGCGCCTCGGCGCTCGCCGGGCGGACGATCGAGATCCGGAACGACGCGGGCGGCGTGGTCGCCTCCGGGATCGTCCCGGTGCCCTGAAAACCGGGGGCCGCCGGAGCCGCCCGGACTCTCCGTCGCACTCGCCCTCGATCCGGGCGGGAAGGGAATCCCGACCCTTCCGATA
>CBRGOK010000778.1:0-1950 GCA_967798035.1 uncultured bacterium | reverse complement strand
TGCTTGCCCTGATGGTGCTCGCGGTCGCTATCCGTCTCCTGTTCGACCTCGTGCTGAAGCCGTCCGAGCTTTACAGCATCACCCCCGTCCTGGCAGGCGCCTGATGCGGAACGCAGCTACCCTCGTCCTCCTTCTCATCGCCCTCGCCTCCCTCCAGGAGCCCGAGTCCCGACCCGCCTCGGCGCCCGCCTCCGTGCCCGCTTCATCGCCCGCGTCCGAAGCGGAGGCCGCCCGGGCCCTCGCCGAACTCGAGGCGACGCTGCGCTCCGCCCGGCCCGGTTCGGGAGCGGAGTCCCGCCCCTCGGCTCTCCCCGCGTGGTTCGACTCCGCGCGCGCCGCCTACGTCGAGTTCGCGGCGACCCACCCCGGAACGGAGGCCGCCGCGCGGGCCCGGATCCGGGCCGCGCTCCTCCTCATCCAGGGGGAGGAGAAGCTCGAAGAAGGCTTCGCCCTCCTCGACGGCCTCGCCGCCGACCTCCGCGCAGTCCCCGGCCGTGAGCCCCTCCTCGCCGAGGTCCTGATGACGGCCGGGCTCCTCCTCCAGCAAGCCGGGAGGACAGAACCTGCGCGCGCGCGGTTCGAGGAAGTCCTCGCTCTCCGCGCGAACGAGACGGCGACGCGGACGGCGGAGGGGGCTCTCCGCGCCCTCGAAGCCCTCTCGCGCATCCGTCCCGGGGAGGAGGCGCCTCCCTTCGAGGCCCGCGACCTCCAGGGAAACGTCCTCTCCCCCGCCTCCCTGCGCGGACGCGTCGCCCTCCTCGAGTTCTGGACTTCCTGGTCCCCGCCCAGCCGCGAGAGGATTCCCGTCCTCCGCGAGACCCACGCCGCCCTGCGCGAGAAGGGCTTCGAGATCGTCGGGATCTGCCTCGATCCCTCCGAGCGGACGGACCGGGAGACCTTCGAGGCCTTCCTCCGCCGCGAGGAGATCTCCTGGCCGCAGGTGTTCGACGGGGACGGGTTCCGCTCCCCCGTCGCCCGCTCCTTCGCCGTCGAGCGGGTGCCGACGAGCTTCCTCCTCGACCGGAAGGGGAGGATCCGGCACGTCTCCCCCAGGAAGGGGGATCTGCGCGTCCTGGTCGAGGCCCTCCTCGGGGAGATCGACAACGGCTAGCGGAGCGCGTCGGCGCCGCATCCTCGGCGCGGCGACCTTCGGCCTCTCCCTGCTCGTCCTCGGCGAGGTCTCCCTCCGCGTCCTCGGCTGGCCCCCCCAGGTCGCCTTCGACCTCCTCGCCGAGCCGACTCCCTTCTCGATCCCCGACCGCGAGCTCTTCTGGCGCCTGCCGCGGGGGAGGACGATCGACGAAGAGGTCGAGTTCCGGATGCGGTTCTGCCCACGGGGCTTCCGCGACGAGGACTGGGGGAAGACCGGCGCCCGCCGGATCCTCTGCCTCGGCGATTCCTGCACCTTCGGCCGGGCGACGAGCTACCCGCGCGAGCTGGAGCGAATCTTCGACGACGAGCGCCCGGGCTCGGTCGACGTCCTCAACGCGGGCATCCCGGGCTACTCCAGTTTCCAGGCGAGGCTCCTCCTCGACGGGCCGCTCCGCGACGACCGCTTCGACCTCCTCGTCCTCTACGTCGGGTTCAACGACGGCCGTCCGTCCCCCATTCCCGACGCCGCGCGCCCCCGCGTCACGGCCTTCGCCGGGACCCTGCGATCCGTCCTCGGCAATCTCCGTCTCTACCAGGGCCTCCATCGCCTCCGGGCATCCCTCGCGGCGCCGGCGGAACAAGCGGGCGCGTCCGCAGTCAGGGTCTCCCTCGAGGAGTACCGCGCGAACCTGCGGGCCCTCATCGACGGGGCAGGGAGGCGAGGCGCGCGCATCCTCCTCCTCACCACTCCCTCGCTCTTCACGCCCGAGAGCGAAGGAGGCCGCGAGGTCGCCGCGCGCAATGATGTGGTCCGCGCGGTGGCGGCCTCGAGCGGCGTCCCCTTCGTCGACATCGACC
>CBRGOK010000777.1:0-1951 GCA_967798035.1 uncultured bacterium | reverse complement strand
TAAGCCGCCTCGCGCGAGGCGCGCTCCGCTCCGCGGGGCCGGATTGTAGGGGGGGGGTCCCTCCAGGCGGGTCTCTACCTTCTCAGGCCTCCCTCGTACAATCCCCGGCCTTCGCCCCTCCACGGAACAGGACCGAACCCATGATCCACCTCCTGGCGCTCTCCCTCCTCGCCTTTCCCGTCCAGTCCGCCGGCGGCGCGCCGCCGGCCGCGGTCAAGCCGGGAGCCCTCGAGCTCGGCTCGGTCGTCCCCGAGACCCTCGAGCTGGTCGACTTCGACGGGAAGAAGACCACGTTCAAGGAGTGGCGCGGGAAGGCGGTGATCCTCCACTTCTGGTCGACGCTGTGCCCCGCGGAGGTGCACGCCGACCCAGTCTTCCAGAAGCTCGAGAAGCACTACGCCGGCTCGAAGGACGTCGTGATGGTCGGGATCGCCTCGAACCAGAACGAGCTCGGGCCCAAGCCGCCCGCGGGCTCCGACTCCTCGAAGAACTACGGGGAGTTCCGCAAGAAGATCAAGGATCTCGACTACAAGCACCCGATCTTCCCCGACCACGGGAACGTCCTCTCCGACGTCTTCCAGGCGAAGACGACGCCGCACTGCTTCGTCCTCGACCGGAAGGGGTCGGTCGTCTACTCGGGCGCGCTCGACGACGACCCCCGGGGGGCGAAGGGGGATGGGGCGACGATCTACGTCAAGGACGCGGCGGCGGCCGTGATCGCCGGCAAGGAAGTCCCGGTCCGCGAGACGAAGTCCTACGGCTGACGCATCAAGCGCTCCTGACCTTCCCGTGCGGAAGGTCGAAGCCGGTCCCTCCAACGCCGGCATCGTGCGCCGGCTCGCCGTTACGCTCCTCCTCGCCGCCTCCTGCGGCGGCGGAGCCCGCGTCGAGGTGGCGGGCCTCGATGGGGTCGACGCGGCGCTGGCGGCGCGGCGGGGCAAGGGAGTCCTCCTCAACTTCTGGGCGATCTGGTGCCCGCCCTGCGTCGCCGAGCTGCCCGATCTGGCCAAGGTCGCTCGCGAGTTCGCGGGGCGCGGCGGAACCCTTCTCGGCGTGAGCTACGACCTCATGATCGAGGGCGCGAGCCGCGAGGCGGTCCCGGGGCAGGTCCGGGAGTTCCTCGCCCGGAAGGGGCTCGCCTTCGACGTCCTCGTCTACGACGCCGCCGACTACGACGCGATCAATGCGAGGTTCTCCCTGCCCGGGGAGATCCCGGTCACGCTCGCCCTCGACCGCGAGGGGAGGATCGTCGACCGGCAGGAGGGCCCGGGGGACGAGAGGCGGTTCAGGGAGATGATGCGGCGCGCGCTCGGGGAGTGAGCCAGGTGGCGAACTCGCGGCGCTCGTCCTTCCCCTCGCGGATCTCGACCGCCTCGAGGCGGACCCGTCCGTCCCGGAGGAGATCGACGCGGAAGTACCCCGCCGCGGGCGACGCGAAGGCGGTGTCCCTGCCGGTCGTGATCGAGTCCTCGCGGCCGAGGTAGCCCGCCCCGCTCGCGACGAGCCAGGGGAGGCCCGGTCCGCGGAGGACCTGCAGGGCGTGCTCGTGCCCGCAGGCGTAGAGGAGCGGTGGCGCGGTGCGGAGCGCGCCCGAGAGGGACTCGACGAAGACGCGATTGCCGAAGGTCGCCATGTCCTCCTCGGAGCCGACGCAGCCGCCACCACGGAGGAGCGGGTAGAGGGAGCCGACGATCGGGAGCGGGAGGAGGTAGCCCGCGTCGCGGAGGGCGCTGAGCTCGTGGAGGGGGAAGAGGTGCTCGCGCCAGGAGTAGAACCCGCCGTGGCGCCCGTGGCTCGCGATCGGGTGGTGGCCGAGGACGAGGGGTTCCCGGCCCCGGGCCTTCTCCTCGCGGAGAAGGCGCTCGAGCTCGGCACGCGGGTCGGGCGTCTTGGCGGAACGATGCTCGGGGCGGAGCCACGCCACCGTGTCGAGGTAGACGAGGCTCCAGCG
>CBRGOK010000776.1:0-1962 GCA_967798035.1 uncultured bacterium | reverse complement strand
GAGGAGTCCGCTCCGGCCGCCCGATGACGCGACCGCCATGTCCGCCCCGCAGAAGGACCCCCGCGCGATCCTCGAGGAGGGCGCGATGCTGCTGCGTCCGGTCCTCGAGCCTCACGGTTTCGCGTTCGTGGCGGGGGACTCGGGCCGCAGCTCCGGCGGGCTCTTCGCGTCCGGGGAGTTCGTCCGCGGCGACCGGCGGCTGGAGCTCCATGTCCGGCACGGCCTCGGCCTCGTCCGGTACCACGTCGGCGAGGCCACGCTGGACCACGAGTCCTACCTCCGATACGGCGGCCACTGGTCGAAGCGGAGCTACCCCGACTTCTCCTCCGACCCCATCCAGGGCTTCGCCGCGCTCGCGAAGGACCTCGCCGCGTTCTTCCCCGACTTCCTGGGCGGCGACGGGCGCGCCTTCTGCGCCCTCGCCGCGGAACAGGCGCGGGATCCCGGCCGCTTCAAGGGTTTCCAGGCGCTCGGCAACGAGGGGGGCTGATCCCCAGGGAGGACAGGCCATGGCAGGCAAACCCGCGACGATCGACGAGTGGCTGGCCCTCTGGAGCGGCGAGAAGCGGGCCGCGCTCGAGAGGCTCCGCACGGTCATCCGGTCCGCCGCGCCGGAGGCGGAGGAGTGCATCACTTACCAGCTTCCCGCCTTCCGGCAGGACGGGATGCTCGTCGCCTTCGGCGCGACCGACAACCACTGCTCCTTCTTCCTCATGAGCTCGACGACCCTCGCCGATCACGAGGAGGAGGTCGCGGGGTACGACACGAGCAAGGGGACGATCCGCTTCCGGCCGGACAAGCCCCTCCCGGCCGCCCTCGTGCGGAAGCTGGTGAAGGCCCGGCTCGCGGAGAACCGCAGGACCCGGAAGAAGGGGATCTCCTACGGAAAGAGCGGGACGCGCGGTCGACAGGGGAAGTAGGTGGGCAAGGCGCGCGGGCGGAGGCATGGAGCTGCGGATCAAGCGCGCGTACGAGGCCCCGGCTCGGGCCGACGGGCGGCGGATCCTCGTCGATCGCCTCTGGCCTCGCGGCCTCTCGACGGCGGTCGCGAGGATCGACTTCTGGGCGAGGGCGATCGCCCCTTCGAACGAGCTTCGCCGCTGGTACGAGCATGTCCCCGACCGGTGGCCGGGCTTCCGGAAACGCTACTTCGCCGAGTTAAGCGGAAACCCGGAGGGGATGGAGGCGCTGCTCGCCAACCTCGAAGCGCCCACGGTCACCCTCGTCTACTCCTCGACGGAGAAGCGGCTGAACAACGCCGCGGCCCTGAAGGAGTACCTGGAATCCCGCGCGAAGGCGGGGAGCGAGGGCCCCGGGTAGGTCGCGGGATCGGCGGGGGCGCCGCCCCTCAGCGGGCGCCGGACGCGGGCTGCGGGGTGGGCGTCGAGATCTCCCACTCCTTGCGGACCTTCGCGATCTCCCCGACGAGCCGCTCGATCTTCGACTCGACCGCGTGCCCGTGCTCGGTGGCCTGGTGCGCCTGGCCTCCGATGGCGGCGATGCCCGACGCGCTCAGGTCGTTCGCCAGGTACGCCCGGATGTCCTTCATCAGGCCGATGAACGGCTCGTAGGCCGCCTTCACGTCGGCCATCTGGGTGTCGAGCGCCTGGAAGGAGGCGAGCGCCTTGTTGTGCCGCGCCTCTGCCCGGCCTCGCACTTCCTCGCTCGAGATCCCCGAGAGCTCCTTGAGCCACCTGTCGTGGTGCTCCTTCGCCCGGGTCTTCATCGCGATCGAGCGGGACCGGGCGGTCTCCGCGGCGGACTCGATGTCCGCGACGCCGCGGCAGAACTTCTGGTACGCGGGCCGCGGATTCGCCGCCGCCGACTTCGTGACCTCCTCGAGCGAGGTGAGCGCCCCGTCGAGGGTGTCCTTCGAGCCCGTGAGGTAGGTCTCGAGCTCCGCCATGCTCTGCGTCGTCGCGTCGGCCCGGCCGACGCCGGTCTGAGCGCAGCCCGCGAGGG
>CBRGOK010000775.1:0-1962 GCA_967798035.1 uncultured bacterium | reverse complement strand
TCCGGCTCGTGCGCCTCTCCGTCACGAACCTCGCCGGCGTGCCGAGCATCGTCTTCGGGATGTTCGGCCTCGCCTTCTTCGTCTACCGGGTCGGGGGGGGGATCGACCGCTTCCTCTTCGCCGACCGCCTCCCCGCGCCGACCTTCGGGACGGGGGGGATCCTCTGGGCCTCCCTCACGCTCGCCCTCCTCACGGTCCCCGTCGTGATCGTCGCGACCGAGGAGGCGCTCGCCGCCGTCCCCCAGGGGCAGCGGGAGGCCTCCCTCGCCCTCGGGGCGACGCGCTGGCAGACGATCCGCCGCGTCGTCCTCCCCGCCTCCCTCCCCGGGATCCTGACGGGCCTCATCCTCGCAATCTCCCGCGGGACCGGGGAGGTCGCCCCCCTCATGATCACGGGGGTGGTCAAGCTCGCCCCCGATCCCCTCGTCGACGGGACCCTCCCCTTCCTCCACCTCGACCGGAAGTTCATGCACCTCGGCTTCCACATCTACGATGTCGGCTTCCAGTCCCCGAACGTCGAGGCGAGCAAGCCGATGGTGTACGTGACCGCCCTCCTCCTCCTCGGCCTCATCCTCCTCCTCAACCTCGCCGCGATCCTGATCCGGAACCGGATCCGGCGCCGGCTGGCGGTCGGCGCCTTCTAGCCATGACGAAGCAGATCGAAGACGACCTCCGGGACCTGACGAAGCGGATCCTCCACATCGGCGGCCTCGTGGAGGCCGCGGTCGACCGGAGCCTGGTGGCCCTCCTCGACCGGGACGCCGCGCGCGCCCGGGAGGTCATCGACGGGGACGACGTCGTCGACGACCTCGAGATCGAGTGCGAGGAGAAGTGCCTCGACCTCCTCGCCCTCCAGCAGCCGGTCGCCCGGGACCTGCGGTTCATCACCGGGGTGATGAAGATCAACTCCGACCTGGAGCGGATGGCCGATCTCGCCGTGAACATCTCCGAGCGCGCCGAGGTCCTCTCGGCGGTCCCGCCGCTCCCCTTCCGCCCCGACGTCACCCGGATGGCGGCGGTCGTGAAGCAGATGGTCCGGGAGGGGCTCGACGCGCTCGTCCGGCGCGATCCCATCCTCGCCCTGCGCGTCTGGGAGCGCGACGACGAGGCCGACCGCCTCTACCGGGAGATCCTGGGGGAGGCGATCGAGTTCATGCGCCGGAACCCCGTGCGGCTCGGGGACGTGCTCCACCTCGTCGGGGCCCTCCGGAACCTCGAGCGGATCGCCGACCACGCGACGAACATCGCCGAGGACGTGATCTTCATGGTCGAGGGGAAGGTCGTCCGCCACAGGGTCCTGGAGTTCAAGAAGAAGCGCCAGGGGGACGGGACGGCGCGCCCGCCCGGCGCGGGGGGCGCGACGCCCCAATCTTTGTAAAGATTTCGCTCTCCGTTCATCGGGGCTGAACGGGTCCTTCGCACCCTTCTCGCACTCACTCGACGCCACTCGCCCTGCCGATAGGTCGGCGCCGCGGCTCGAGCGACCTTCGCGAAAAGGAGAGACCCCGTGCGAAATCTCGTTCTGGCAGCGCTCTACGCGCTCGCCCCCCAATCCCCTCCCGCCGACGAGCGGGACACCCCGGAGGCCCGCCTCCGCGAACTGGAGGCGCGTCTCGACGCCCAGGCCCGCGAGATGGAGGCCCTGCGCGCCTCGCTCCGCCTCCCGCAGGAGGGGAAGGCGACTTTGCCGCAGGACCTGGAGAACGCGCTGCGCGAGCGCAACCAGGGGAAGGGGATCGACGTCACCTTCGACGACAACGGCCTGCGGTTCAAAGGGCTCGACGGCAACATCGACGCCCAGGTCGGAGGTCGCTTCCTCCTCCACGGCCGCTTCCTCGACAAGGACACCGACGAGCAGTCGACCGCCGACACCTTCTTCGTGCGGCAGGCCCGGCTCGAGGTGGAGGGGATCTTCTTCAAGGAGTGGGACTTCAAGGTCCAGGCCGACTTCCCGACCGGGAC
>CBRGOK010000774.1:0-1963 GCA_967798035.1 uncultured bacterium | reverse complement strand
TCGCCTCGTCCCCTCCGGTCGCTGGCCGACGGCGGAGGAGGTCGCCGCGGCGGTCGCCTACCTCCTCTCGCCCGAGGCGCGCTCGGTCACGGGAGCGGACATCCCCGTGAGCGGGGGCTTCGGGCTCTGAGCGTCGCCATCCGCGGAGGTCACTAGACTCCCGCCCATGCGCGCGCGCCTCCTCCTCCCGCTCGGCTTCCTCGCCGCCTGCGTCGCCGGTGACGGCGGCGACTACTCGGGGACGGTGGAGCTCCGGGACATCCATGTCGGTTCCCTCGTCGGCGGCCGCGTCCTCTCGGTCGAGGCGCGGGAGGGGGATCCCATCGCGAAGGGGAGGACCCTCCTCCAGCTCGACCCGCGCGAGTGGAACGCGACCCTCGCCGAGGCCCGGGCGCAGGCCGACGCCGCCGGGAAACGTCTCGCCCTCCTCGAGGCGGGGACGCGGAAGGAGGCGATCGATCAGGCAGAGGCGGAGGCCGAGCGCGAGCGCCTCCTCTGGCAGGTGATCGCCCGCGGCTCCCGGATCGAGGAGGTCGAGGAGGCCCGCCGCCGGGCGGACGCCGCGAAGGCCGACGCGGAACTCGCCGCCATCGACCTCAAGCGCAAGATCGACCTCGCCAAGGGCGGGGCGGGCCCGGAGGAGGACGTCGATCGCGCGCGAAAGCAACTCGAGGAAGCGGAGGCGACCTTCGCCGCCTTCCGCCAGCGGCTGTCCCTCCTCGAGGCGGGATTCCGGAAGGAGGAGATCGACGCGGCGGAGGCCGGCTACCGCAAAGCCCTCGCCCGCCTCGCGGAATTGAAGGCGGGCCCGCGCCCGGAGGAGATCGCGGCGGCGCGGGCCGAAGGGGAGGCGGCTCGCTCACGCGTCGAGTTCGTGGAATCGAAGATCGCGGAACTCGGCGTCATCGCTCCCGCCGACGCGATCGTCCAGACCCTAGACCTGCGGCCCGGGGACCTCGTGCAGGCCGGCCAGACCGCGGCCGTCCTCCTCCTCCCCGAGGAGTGCTTCGTCACCGTATTCGTCCCCGAGGACCGGCTCGCCTCCGTGAGCCTCGGGAGGAAGGCGCGCGCCCGCTTCGACGGCCTCGAGAACCCCCTGGCGGGGAAAGTGACCTGGATCAGCCGCGAGGCGGAGTTCACGCCGAGGAACGTCCAGACGCGCTCCGAGCGCGTCACGCAGGTCTTCGCCGTCCGCGTCACGCTGGAGGGGAACCTCTCGCCGCTGAAGGACGGTCTCTGGGCCGACGTGACGTTCGAATGACGGCCGCGCTCGCGGCGAGAGAGGTCGTCAAGCGGTTCGGGTCGTTCACGGCCCTCGATGGCGTCTCCCTCGAGGTCGCCCCCGGCTCGATCTTCGGCCTGCTGGGGCCGAACGGATCGGGGAAGTCGACCCTGATCCGGATCTTCTGCGGGTCGCTCCGCCCGACCGCCGGGAGCGCCTCCGTCCTCGGCTTCGACGCGGTGAGAGAGAGCGAGAGCCTGCGCCAGGGGATCGGCTACATGTCCCAGGCCTTCAGCCTCTACCGCGACCTCACCGTCGAGGAGAACCTCGAGTTCTTCGGCCGGGCCTACTCGGTCCCCGACCGCGGCGCGCGGATCGACGAGGTCATCGAGCTCCTCGCCCTCCCTCCCTATCGCGACCGCCGCGCGCAGCACCTCTCGGGCGGCTGGCGCCAGCGGCTCGCGCTCGGCTGCGCTCTCCTCCATCGCCCCCGCCTGCTCTTCCTCGACGAGCCGACGGCCGGGATCGACCCCGTCGCGCGGCGCGACCTCTGGAACCTCCTCTTCGACCTCGCCGCCTCCGGCACCACCCTCTTCGTGACGACGCATTACATGGACGAGGCGGAGCGCTGCGACCGGGTCGCCTACATCTACGCGGGGCGGCTCCTCGTCGATGGACCGCCGCACGTCCTGAAGTCCCTCCCGGAGCTGACCCCGGAGGGGCACCGGCGCGTCGCGATCC
>CBRGOK010000773.1:0-1966 GCA_967798035.1 uncultured bacterium | reverse complement strand
GCACGTCCGGTGGTGTGGGAGGGGGGAACCCGCGAGGGTCCCCCCTATCCCGATTTCGGGGAGGCCCGACCAGGGCTGTGGAGGAGGGGGAGGGCTTCAACCCCTTGTATGAATAGGGATTCCGTCGTTCCGACCGGGAACCGGCGCCGCGGGCTCTACCGGCCGAGAAAGTCGGAACATCCCCGGGAGCGGGGGACGTCCTAGGGCGAATTCTTCGCACCGGCCCGCCGTCAACCTCGAATCCGCCCGTGTCGGGCGGGGGCTCGTCGCGCGGGTCCGGCGCTTACCCCGAGGTGACTCCATGTCCGTGTCGCGCCTCCTCCTCGCCCTCCCCGCCCTCGCTCTCGCCCTCGCCTCCCAGGCGCCCGCTCAGTGCTCCGGCGGCACCGGAACGCTGACCGTCACGCCCAACGGCCCGGTCTCGCCGGGAGACACGATCTCGATCCAGTCCTGCGGCCCGACGTCCGCGATCGCCCTCCTCGCGGTCTCCGAGACGGCCGGCTCGACGACCTTCCCCGGGATGGGGCCGTTCCCGTCGCTCACCCTCTGCCTCGCCGAGCCGCTGATCCTCCTTCCCCTCGGGTTCACCGGCACCGGCAACTGCGCGGGCGTCGACTTCACGGTCCCCACCGGCGCGCAGCTCCCTGGGAACCTCAACCTGACTCTCCAGGGAGTCTTCGTCGACTTCTCGTTCACCCCCCCGATGAACTTCAACATCACGGTCGAGACGACGAACACGGATTCTCTCTCCCTCTGACGGTTCGGTCTCGATTGCCAGGGCCCCGCAAGGGGCCCCTTTTCTTTTCCGGCCGTTCCCGGACGATGCCCGCATGCGCTCGGACGACTGGGTCCGCCTCGGGTCCGTCCTGGCGAGGCCCGACGCGGCCGAGGAGGTCGCCGCGCTCGGGCTCGCGGAAAGCCGGCCGCCCGAGGGGGCGAGGGCGCTGCGCCTGGCGCCGCTCCACCGGACGTTTCTCGTGCCGGGCGTGGCCGGGGCGGAGAGGATCCTCAAGGTCCACCGCGGGCGCCCGATCCTCGACCTCCTGCGCGACGTGCCGACGGGGAGGGCGCTCCTCCCTCCGGCGCGGATCGAGTGCGAGAACCTCCTCGAGCTGCGGGAGCGGGGCTTCTCCGTCCCCGAGCCGATCGCCTGGGGAAGGGAGGGCCCGGAGTCCTTCGCCCTTCTCCGCCCCGTCCCCGGGATTCCGCTCGACGCATGGCTGCGGCGGACCGCGGATCGGGCGGCGAGACGCCGAGTGCTCGGCGACCTCGCCCGGCTCCTCGCCCGGTTCCACGACGAGGGGAGGTACCACCGCGACCTCTACGCCTGCCACGTCCTCGTCTCCTCCCACGGGGCGCTCTCCCTCATCGACCTCGCCCGCGCCCGGCGCGGCTGGTTCGTCCGGCGGCGATGGTTCGTGAAGGACCTCGCTGCCCTCGCCTTCTCCCTCCCTTCCCCCTCGGTCTCGGGAGCCGACCGGATCCGGTTCCTCCGCTCCTACCTCGACGCGAGAGGTCGCGCGCGCGGACTCCGCCGGTGGGCCCGGGCCATCCGACGGAGACGGGCGCGCCTGATCGAGCGGGAGCGACGGGGGACCGCGGATTGCGCGTCGCGCTGATCGCCGATCGCCTCCGGCGGTCGGGAGGGGGGCTCGAGCGCTACCTCGCGGACCTCCGAGCCTTCCTCGAGTCGCGGGGGGACGAGGTCGCCTTCCTCGCCGGCTCCCCGCGGACCCTCCCGCGCGGGGCGCGCGAGATCGCCTTCGCGAGGGAAGTGGAGCGGGCCCTGCGCGGGGGAGAGTTCGAGACCTCCCTCGCCGTCCGTCATGTGCTGCGTGCCCACGCCTACGAGCCCCACGGGGGCGCGGTCGACGCGGGCCTCGGCGCGCGGGCGGAGGTCGCGCCGGTCCCGGCCCTCGCGAGGGCCGCCCCCCGCCACGCCCCCCAGTTCCGCGCCTTCCGGAGC
>CBRGOK010000772.1:0-1972 GCA_967798035.1 uncultured bacterium | reverse complement strand
TCGCAACCCAGGCCGCGGATCGATGACCCTCCGTCGGCGGAGTCACGAGCCCTGCCGGGAATGCATGGAGCCCGAGGCCGGATTTGAACCGGCAACCCCCGCTTTACGAAAGCGGTGCTCTACCAGCTGAGCTACTCGGGCGCGCCCGCCGGAGACCGGGCGGGGAAAACGTCGGGACGGACCGCCTGGCGCGTCCCGGACTAGTTCTTCATCTCGCTGCCGCCGGCCGCGGGAGGCTTCTCTTCGCCCGCCTTCAGGTCGGCGCGGGTGTCGACGAGGATCGCGGCCCGGTCGGCGCCCGTCAAGGCCGCCCGGCCGAGGGCGCCGGCCGCGGCGGTCCGGACGCCGAGGTCGGTGTCCTTGAGGGCCCCGCGGATCGCGTCCACGGCGGCACCGTCGGAGACGCCGCGGCCGAAGAGTCGGCCGAGGGCGCTCCCGGCCGCCACCCGCTCCTCGGGGGAGCGCTGGGCGTCGGCGAGAATCACGGCGCAGACGGCCGGGGCGTCCCCGCCGCCGGCCGTGCCGAGGAACTGGAGGGCGGGGAGGACGACCTCCTTCGCCTTGCGGGCGAGGGAGCCGGCGACGGTGGAGGCCGCCGCGGAGAGGTCGTACGCCTTCGGCGAGAGCCGGGCGAGGGCCGCCGCGGCGTCCCTCGCGAAGGCGTTCGCGCGCTCGCGGTCCTCGTTCAGGCCCTTGGAGGCCGCCTCGGTCGCCGTCGGCGCGTCGACCGCGCTCACGACCTGCTGGACCTTCGAGCCGAAGAGCTCCTTCGCCCGGTCGATCTTGGAGGCCTCGGCGAGGACGAGGAGAGGCGTCTTCGACGTGCGGTAGTCCTCCCGCAGGTCGTCGATGACGAGGTCGGTCGTCGAGAGGTCGGAGTTCCCCTGGGCGAGGGTGGCCGAGACGACGATCAGGTCGACGCCGGGGAAGCGGCGCAGGCGGGAGAGCCCCATCCCCCCCGACTCCGAGGAGACGACGAAGAAGCCGGAGCGGGAGAGGGAGTCGGAGGTCGCCTTCCTGCGGGCGGGGTTCTCGTCGATGACGTGGACGATGCGGGCGACGTCCTCGGCGACCGCGGCGGCGAGCGTGCCCGGCACCGCCTCGAGGCCGGAGACCCCCCCGTCGGGCATCGCGTTGCCGAGCGCGATCGCCGCGGCGTAGCGGACGCGCTTGTCCTGCTCGTTCAGCGCCGCGAGGACGGTCTGGCTCGGGCCTCCCGAGGCCCCCATCGCCTGGATGAGCGCGACGGCGACCGCGGCGTCGTCCCGCTTGAGCGCCCACTGGAGCGCCCCGTCGAGGATCGAGGGGCCGCAGGACGCGAGGGGGACGGCCCCTTCCGCGAGCCGCGTGGCCGCCCCGTTCACCGGGGTGAGGTCGGCCCCGGAGAGCTTGAGCGATTCGAGGGAGGCGAGCTGACCGGCGTACGTGTAGGCGATCCCCGCCATCGCCTCGGCCGCGCTCGGATCGCACTGCAGGGCGTCGTAGAAGGAGCCCCGGGCGAGCTCGAGGGGGTAGTACATCCGGGGGACGGGCACCTTCGTGAGCTTCCCGTCCTGCAGGCGCCACACGACCTCGGACATGTCGATCGCCCGGATCTCCCCGCCGTCGAGGCCGAGGTAGATCCGGCCCGCCTCGAGGAACGCGTCCCGCGCGGAGCCGGGCTTCGCGCGCAGCGCCGTCAGGGCCTCGGTCGCCGCCCGCTTCACGGCCTGCTCGGGATCGGACTCCGCCAGCCGGCGCAGGCGCCCGAGGGCGCGCGGGTCCCCGATCCGGCCGAGGACCGTCGCGGAGGCGCGCCGCACGTTGGCGGCCTCGGAGCGCGCCGCCTCGCAGAGCGGGAGGACCGCCGAGCCGCTGAGCTGGATGAGGGCGCTCGTCGCGAAGAGCGAGAACTCCGGATCGTCGGGGTTCGCCGCCACCTCGAGGAGGTGGGGAACGGCGTACTCGCCGTGATCGGAGGCGAGCTTGAGGA
>CBRGOK010000771.1:0-1975 GCA_967798035.1 uncultured bacterium | reverse complement strand
TTCGGGGGAGAGGTTGCGTTCGAGGGGGACGAGCATCGGGATCTCCTTTCTTCTCCTGGCGACTCTTCTCCGGACCGCGGCCCAGCCGGCGCGCCTTTCGCGACACGCGCCGAGATGACGCGGATTCCTAATGCAACTTTCAAAGCCCGCAAGGGGCCCCTCGACATTCCGTCATCCCGGTCGTCGGGAGGGAGACCCGACAGCCCTTCCCGACCGGACCAGCGCGACCCGCGACGGAGGGCCGAGCCCGCGCCGGGACCGATTCCGCGTGACCGCGTCCGATGATGTCCTCGCGCGACGCCGGATTCCCCGGGCGCCGCGCCGTGCGGAACCCCCTCCCGCGGCCTAGAAGGCGAGGGAGAGCTGGCGCTCCCCCGGGGGCGCCGCGTCCCTCCTCGGCGAAGGGAGGATGCCGTCGGCGAGCCCGTTCCCTCCCCGCGCGAGCGCCCGCGCCTCGCGGAGGAGACGGCGGAGGTTCGACTTCTCCCACGCCTCCCACCGTTTCCGATCGGGGAAGGCGCGCTCCCGGCGACGGAACTCGGCGTGGTGGTGGGCGCGCCGGCCGGTCCGACCGCGGACGGGAGGGAGCGCCGCGTGGAGCATCTCGTGGTGGAGGATGTAGGCGACGAACCCCTCGGGCACGAAGGGGCGGTCGAGGGCGGGGTGGACCCGGATCGCGCGGCCGATCGGGTCGAACGAACCGAACTTGATCGAGCGGGGCGAGCGGGAGCGCCCGGGACGCGCCCACTCGAGGCCGGCCTCGAGCGCGCCGGCGAAGTGCTCCCGGTTGAGGCGCGCGAAGATCGCGCCGAGGTCGTGGACCGCTCCCCGCGCGCGCTCCGGACGCGGAGGGCGGCGGGGCGGCAGGCGGGGAAGGTTCTCCTCGACGAAGCGGTCGATCGCGGCCGCGCGGCGCTTCCCCCCGCGCGAGAGCCAGCCGGCCGCGGCCTCGAGGATCTCGCGGGGGGCCTCGAGGAAGATCCGGTGGAGTCGGATCGAGAAGGCGCCGCCCGACCTCGGAATCGATCGGAGGACCGTCGAGCGGTTCTCCATGATCGCGAGGTCGACCCGGCCGCCGAGGCGGGCCTCGAAGAGCGCGCGGAGGGAGGAGGGGTCCAAGGGCGCCGGCCCCTTCTGCCGCGGGAACGCTCCCCCCGCAAGGGCGGGCTGCGGTTCCCTCAGCGCGCGATCCCGCGGTAGATCCCGAGCACCGCCTCGACGTGGGCGTCGAAGGAGCCCGCGGGGGGCCGCACCTTCGCCCGGACCTCCTCGAGGAGGGCGGGCCGCTCGAACGCCTCGTCGAGAAGCGACGCGATCGCGCCGGCGTCCCCGCGGGGGAGGACGAAGCCGCCGTCCCCGACGCGTTCCCTCATCGCCCCAAGGTCGGGCACCGCCGCCGGGATCCCGAGCGCGGCCGCCTCGTCGAGGACGAAGCCGTAGGTCTCGGCGGCGAGCGTCGGGAAGACGGCGAGGTCCGCGTCGAACCGCTCGAGGTCTTCCACCACGTAGAGGCCGCGGAACTCGACGGCGAGCCCCTCGGCGAGAGCGCGAAGGCGCTTCTCGTACTCCGGGTAGACGACCAGGCCGAAGAAGACGACCCGGATCCGCTCCCGCGCGCGCGCGCGGCGGACGGCCTCGAGGAGGAGGTGCTGTCCCTTGAGGTGGAAGAGATGTCCGAAGTTGACCACGCGGAGGGGCTCTCCGGGGCCGCGGGGCCGGTGGGGGGCGCGGCTCAGGTGTTTCACGGGGCCGAGCGGCAGCACGCTGAAGTCGGAAGGGGGCCGGCCCGTGACGCGCGAGAGGATCGAGGCCTGCGCGCTCGAGAGGGCGATGCGCGCCCGCGCCAATCCGATCTCCTTGAGGAAGTCCTCCCGGATCCGCCCGATCTCGGCGGCGGCGGACTCGGGCTCCATGTCCGCGGGCGTTCCCACGCAGGGGTGGCAGTTCTCGACGGCGAGGGGGAGCGTGCAGAAGG
>CBRGOK010000770.1:0-1976 GCA_967798035.1 uncultured bacterium | reverse complement strand
CGACGAAGTCCATCGCGACGATCCGGCGGGCGCGCGCGGCGGCGTCGATGATCCGCAGGACGGGCTCCCAGAGGAGGCCGCCCGGCTCGGGCGTGCCCGTGGCGGGCATCAGGGAGGAATCGAACCCGTCGACGTCGAAGGAGAGGTAGATCGGGTCGGGGAGGCAGGAGGCGATCGCGGCCGGGAGGCCGTCGCCGAAGGAGGCGAGGTCGTGGGCGTAGAAGGTGAGGCACTCCCCCGCCGGCGGCTTCTCGACGGCGCCGGGGCGCGCCCGGCGCGTGATCGCCGCCTCCTCGGAGCAGAGGCTGCGGACCCCGACCTGGACGATCGCGACCTTCTCCTCGAGGACGCGCCGCATCACGCACCCGTGTCCGTAGCGAGTCCCCTCGTACTCGTCACGGAGGTCCCCGTGCGCGTCGAAGTGGAGGACGCCGACGGTCGGGAAGGCGCGCTTCACGGCGCGGAGGGGGCCGAGGGTGATCGAGTGCTCGCCCCCGAGGATCACCGGGACCTGGCCGGCGCCGAGGATCTCCCCCACCCGCTTCTCGAGCGCGGGGGCGAGGGATTCGGGCGGGCCAGGGAACGGGAACGGCGGAAGCGTCGTGATCCCGGCCTCGTAGGGCTCGTCCTCCCCCCGCTCGTCGTAGAGTTCGACCTGGGCCGAGGCGGCGAGGATCGCGGCGGGACCCTGCGCGGTCCCCTTCGCGTAGGTCGTCGTCTTCTCGTAGGGGACCGGGAGGACGGCGAAGCGGGAACGGGCGGGGTCGCAGGCGGGAGGCTCGAGGCCGAGGAAGGCCCCCTCGGGCGGGAAGGAGGACACGGCTCAGCCGACGAGGACCGCGGCGGCGAGCACCGTCGTCCACCACCCGTTCTTCGCCCCCTGCGCGGTCTGGGTGATGTTCGTCGTCCGGTAGATCCGGTTCGAGATCTTCCAGAGGGCCTTGCGCTCGTCGTAGGAGGCGTCCGCGTCGTAGTCGACGCCGAGCACCGTGCAGAGCATCGAGGCGGCGAGGTCCTCCGCGTACTCGCCGGCCGACTCCTCGTCCTCCCCGTAGGAGTGGTGCTCGGAGAGGTAGCCGTACATCGCCGGGTCCTTCGGGATCGCGAGGCCGATCGAGGAGGAGATGAGCCGGCGGTTCTCGTTCGTCTCGCTGCGGGCCATCACGGAGAAGGTGACCTGCCCCGCCCGCATCTTCTTCAGCCCCTTCTCGATCGGGATCAGCTTGCAGTACGGAGGGAAGATGCTCGAGACGGAGACGAGGTTGTAGCAGGCGATCCGGGCCTTGCGCAGCGCCATCTCGAAGGAGGTGAGCCGCTCCTTGTGGATGCCCACCCCTTTCGTGAGAAAGATCTCCCTCGCGGTGAATGGATTGCCTTCGGCCATGAACGTCGCGCCGCCCTCGCGGCGATTCGAGCCGACGCGAGATCGCGCGTCGGGGCTCCTTGGGGCGGGCGCTTATACCGGATGCCCCGCGCAGCGGCAACGAGGGCTAGACGCCCTCGCCGCCGACCGGCCGGGGCTCGCGCGCGACGACCCGGTTCCCCCCGAGCGAGGCGGCCTCCCGCAGGCCCTCCTCGGCGGCGAACACGAGGGCGTCTTAGAAGAGGGTGTTGCGGTCGCGGTAGCAGGAGACGCCGAGGCTCGCAGTGGCGCGGAAGGGCCTCCCCCCCTCGACCTCGACCTCGAGGGCGGCGAGGGCGGCCCGCACGCGCTCGGCGAGGGCGTGCGCACCGTCGAAGTCGGTGTGCGGGAGGACGACGAGGAGGCGGTCGTCGGGGAAGCGGCCGAGGAAGTCGCAGGAGCGCGACTCCCGGCGCACGAGGGCCATCGCCCGCTCGCGGACGAGGTCCCTCGAGCGGTGGCCGTGGAGGTCGCGCAGCGTCTCCAGCCCGTCGACGCGCAGGAGGAGGAGGGAGAGGGGGTACTCGTAGCGGCGGGCCCGGGCGACCTCGACCGTCAGCAGGTGGATCACCTG
>CBRGOK010000769.1:0-1979 GCA_967798035.1 uncultured bacterium | reverse complement strand
CTTCCCCGCCGCGCGCTCGAGGCGGCGGCGAAGCGGCGCGCGCCGTTCCACGCGATCGCCTCGATCGTGGGGGTCGCGGCGCCCCCGCCCCTCGCGAGCCGCCCGAAGAACGCGTTCCTCGCGCCTCTCGCGCCGGCTCGGCGGACGTAGGCGCGCTCGGTCCGCCCTCCGGGAGGTCCGATGGACGAACGACACGTCCGGGAAGCCTTCGCTCCCCTCTCGACGCCGCTCCTCTGCGACGCGTGCGTGCGGGAGGGGCTCGCGGTGCGCGTCGCCCCGACGGACCTCCGGCCCCTGATCCCGGGGACGCGCCTCGCGGGGCGCGCCCTTCCCGCCCGGCACTTCGGCAGCGTGGACGTCTTCCTCGAGGCGTTCGCGACCGCCGAGGCGGGAGACGTCCTCGTCGTCGACAACGGGGGGCGGACCGACGAGGCGTGCATCGGGGACCTGACCGTCCTCGAGGCGCGCGCGTGCGGCGTCGCGGGTGCCCTCGTCTGGGGCTGTCACCGGGACACCGAGGAGATCCTCCGGATCGGATTCCCCGTCTTCAGCCGAGGCGCGAACCCGGCCGGACCTCGGCGCGCCGACCCGCGCGAGGCGGACGCGCTCCGGGCCGCTCGGGTGGGAGATCTCTCCGTCACCCGGGAGGACCTCGTCTTCGCGGACGCGGACGGGGTCCTCGTCGTCGCGGCCCGCGAGGCCGATCGGATCCTCGGGAGGGCCCGGGTCATCGCCGACACGGAGCGGCGCCAGGCGGAGGCGGTCGGGCGGGGGCGCACGCTGCGGGACCAGCTCCAGTTCGAGGAGTTCCTGAGGAAGCGCGCCGCCGACCCCGCCTTCACCTTCCGGAGCCACCTGCGGGCGATCGGGGGCGCCGTGGAGGAGTGAGCCGCGGGCGGAACCTCCGGCGGCGATCGCGTGTTTCACTGCGGCCCCCCTTCGTCTGCAACCCGAGAGGATCCGGCATGCGACCCGCCACGATCCTGGCTCTCCTCCTCTCCGCGCGGGCCTCCGCCCAGGGTACGCCCACCGGCCTCTCCGCGACGGTCCAGTCCGGCCAGACCTTCCTCACCTGGAACGAGGTCGCCGGCGCGGGGGTGAAGTACCGCGTCTACCGCTCGACCTCCCCCATCGCCTCCGCCGCGAGCCTCCCCTCCGCGGTCCTCCTCGGCGAGGTCGGCGACGCGACGAGCGAGAACGTCCGGGCGACGGGGCTCACCGGCGCGACGACCTTCTTCCGGATCACCGACCTCGGCCCCCCGCTCGCCGCCTCCCAGGGGCTCTTCGTCCACACGCAGGCGGTCGCCGAGGACGCCTTCTACGCGGTGACCTCCGTCGTCGGCGGCGTCGAGAACACCTCGATCGCTCCCGGCGCGAACTCCCTCGCCGCGCCGGCGGTCGAGGTCCCCGGCCTCCCCCGTCCCGTCCTCCAGGTCCTGCAGGGGGACCTGCGCGACTACGTCCACTGGGTCTCCGCCCACGACTCCCCCTTCGCCCCGGCGATGTGGAACACGCCGAGCCGGGCCTTCAACCTGCGCGTGCGCTTCGACCCCTCGGCGAGCCCCCTCCCGCGCCCCGTCCTCCTCGTGATGCACGCGCGGGGAGGCAACTACGCGGCGACGGGGATGCCCGACCTCTCCCATCCCGAGGCGGTCATGCTCTCCCCCGACGACTGGATCGGCGCCGCCCCGATGAACACCTTCTGGTACGGGATGAACGCGGGGTTCCCGGCGATCGGCTCGTTCCCCGGCTTCCCGAACGTCGACACCACCGTCCGCCGCGTGATGGCGGAATTGGACTTCGTCCAGGCCGAGTTCCCGACCGACCCGGCCCGGGTCCACGCGCGCGGCGCCTCGATGGGCGGGATCGGGGCGGTCTTCCTCGCCTACCGGCACCCCGACCGGTTCGCGGCGGCCCACGCGGTCATCCCGAAGTTCGACTTCGGCTGCCAGGCGGGGTGCTGGATCGAGCCGCCGACG
>CBRGOK010000768.1:0-1991 GCA_967798035.1 uncultured bacterium | reverse complement strand
AACCACCCTCCCTACACGATCCCCAAGGACCCCGGCGGGTTCCGGGTCCTCCGCGTCGACGAGGCGGCCCTCACCCGCAACGAGCTGAGGTCGAACGAGGAGTTCAACGGCCTGCGCTTCCTCGACCACAGCCTCGGCCACTTCTTCGAGATCGCGCGGCGGGAGGCGTACTTCGAGAACACGGTCTTCTTCCTCTTCGGGGACCACGCGGGCCGCGGCCTCAAGACCGATCCCTGGGAGGGGATCGGCCTCTCCTCGAAGCACGTCCCCTGCGTCCTCTACGCGCCGTCGCGGTTCCCCGAGGGGCGGACGATCGACACCGTCGTCAGCTCCCTCGACGTCCTGCCGACGGCGCTCGGCCTCGCCGGCCTCCCCTACACGAACCACACCTTCGGCCGGGACATGCTCGCGCCGCGGTCGGAGGGGGAGGAGTTCGCCCTCCTGCGCGACGGCCTCGTAGAGCCGGAGTTCCTCTACTCGGCCCACGAGGGGCGCCTCTTCCGCTACCGCTCGGAGACGCCGGCGCAGGACGTCCGGGAGCGCCACCCCGAGATCTTCGGCCGGATGCGGGCGAAGTTCGAGGCGCTTCACGAGACGGCGCGCTACCTCCTCCACCACAACCGCGACTGACCCCCTTTCGACGAGATTCGCGAGCCGTTCACGCGAGCGGATCGAGTCGGCTCCGTTCGGGGCGGAGGTTTCGGAGGAACTCCTCGCAGGGAACGCAGGGAATCCCCTCCACGTTGAGGCGATCCCCCCCGCGGTACAGCAAGAGCGGCCGGGACTCCGGGTAGTCTTCGCGGAACGCCTGCAACGCGCGGAGGTCCTCGGGGCGGACGCGCCGCGCGTTCTTGACCTCGACCGCGAACAGGCCGTCTTCGCCGTAGAGGACGACGTCCACCTCCGCACCGGACCGCGTGCGCCAGTGGTACAGGCGGTTGCGATCGCCCCGATAGGCGTTCCAGGCGACGAGATGCTGGACGACGAGCCCCTCGAGGGCCGCCCCTTCAATCTCCTCCGGCCGGTCGAGCGGTCCGCGGGGCCGGAGGGAACGGAAGACCCCGGCGTCGAAGAGGAAGAACTTCGGGTGCGCCGAGGTCTCGCGCTTGGCGCGCCGGGTGAAGACCGGCAGCCGGGTTCCGAGGAGGAGGTCCTCCAGGATTCCCATGTATCCCTCGACGGTCTTGCGCTCGACGCCGCACTCGCGGGAGACGTTCGCCACGTTGAGAACGGAGGCGTGGGAGAAGCTGAGAGCCTCGAGGAATCGGGAGAATTGCCCCATGTTCCGGACGAAGCCCTCCTGCTGGACCTCCTCCCGGACGTAGAGCGCGACGTAGGTCCGGAGGACCTCCTCGGGGTCATCCGCGGCCAGGACGAGGGGGAGGAGGCCGCGCTGCAGAGCGTCGCCGACCCGGAACCGCTCTCCGAGCTCGGCCGCGAGGAAGGGGTGGAGCGTCCGGAGGACCGAGCGGCCCGCGAGGAGGTCGGCGCCCGTGCGCTTGATCTTGCGGGCGCTCGAGCCCGTCAGCACGAACTGGAGCCCTCTCCTCGACTCGATCAGGCGGTGGACGACCGCCAACAGGTCGGGCACCTTCTGGACCTCGTCGACGACGACGATCTTCCGGTCGGGATTCCCCTCGACGAGTTCGACCAGCCGTTCCGGACGCGCGCCCAGGCTCCGGGAGGTCTCCGGGTCGAGGAGGTCGAGGCGCAGCGCCTCCGGGAAGGCGGTCCGGGTCCAGGAGGACTTGCCGGTCCCGCGGGGACCGAACAGGAAGAAGCTTCCCCGCGGGGGTCGGAAGAAACGGGGGATCAACTCCATTGTGAGTCTCAAAAAGGAAATGGGACTTCCAGATTGTGGACCCCTTCCTACGGACTTCAAGACCGGGTCGAAAGGCCCCCGGGGAGTCGGCAGGGGCGGAGGAGGAGGTCTCCGCGCGGATGGGCTCGCGCTCGACTTCCCCGACGGGACCGCCGAACGCGCCACCTCC
>CBRGOK010000767.1:0-1998 GCA_967798035.1 uncultured bacterium | reverse complement strand
CCGGCCGGCCCCCCGAAGGAGATGAAGCCGAGCTTCAGCCAGAAGCGGAAGGCCTCCGCGCGACTCGGAAGGGAGGGGGCGCCCCCGGAGGGGAGTGCGGTCATGC
Organism: uncultured bacterium; assembly: GCA_967798035.1. Classification (GTDB taxonomy): domain Bacteria; phylum Planctomycetota; class UBA1135; order UBA1135; family JAKEFM01; genus JAKEFM01. The sequence continues at coordinate 1,892 of CBRGOK010000767.1, read as the reverse complement.
CCGGGCTAGAAGCGGAGCGTGTAGACGATCTTGGCGATCATCTGTGTCCCCGTGGAGACATGCGCGTCGGCGTCGGTGCGCTCCCATCCCTGGTTGAGGACGAGGAAGACGTCCTGTCCGGGCCGCACGATCCAGCGCACGCGGGAGTTGAGGCCGGCCACCTCCTCGACGTTGTCGAACTGGAAGAGGTTCTCCCACGTGAGCGTGGGGGAGAAGTTGACCGCCGCGCGCAGCCGGCCGACGCGGACCGTGAACTCGCCGCCGGGTTGGTCGAGGCGATTGCGCTCGTACTCGACCCCCGCGTTGAAGGTGCCGCTCGGGCGCCAGTCGAGGGCCACGACGAGATCCGTCCGATGCCCGTCGAGGAAGGACCCCGTCTCGAACGAGATGCCCGGGACGAGGGGCCGCGTCGTCCCCCCTTCCGCCGCGATCCCCGCCCGGACGAACGAGTAGGAGCCCTCGGGGATCGTGATCCCCGGGACGATGTCGAAGTCCGCGTCGAGGCGCTCGTACTGCGGGGAGACGTGGATCGTCGCCTCGTCGCCCGAGTCCATCTCGACGTGGAAGGGCTCCACCCGGACGTTCACCGTCTGCGCCTGCCCTCCCGGTTCGGTGAAGACGTCGAAGGAGCCGCCGAAGCCGAGCTGGCGGACCTTCGTGTGGGGGCGGGGATTCCAGAAGAGGGTGCCCGCGTAACGCCGCGTCCCCGGCCGCTGGACGAAGCCGAGGGCGGGCCGGAAGTCCTCCTGCACCACGCGGGCGAGGAGGCTCGCCTCCCACTCGTCGTTCGGATAGGCGACCTCGGCGCCGTAGGCGAGGTCGTCGTCGGCGATCCCCTCCGTCCACGACTTCAGCCCGTAGAGGGAGACGTCGAGGTTCCGGTCCCCGGCGAACGCGGTCGTCGTGTACTTGTAGTCGACGCCGAGGACCGAGTTGTCCGGGCCTCCGTTCGGGTCCCCGTGGGTGGCGATGACGCCGAGGAGGGAGCGCTCCCCGATGTTCCGCCGGACGCGCGCCGCGAATAGGCCCTGCCCGTCGAGGTCGTGCTTCGCCCCCGTCTCGACCCCGAGGACGCCGAGCGACCAGGGACCTTCGCGGCCGGTCACCTTCGCCCCTCCGAGGAGCGGGACGGGTTCCCCGCCGGCGTCGAGGCCGATCCGGCGGCTGAAGAAGGGGATCACCTCCTGCTTCCGCCCCGACTCGAACGCGAAGATCCCCGCGTCCTCGAGGAAGAAGCGGCGCTTCTCGGGGAAAAATAGGGGGAATCGGGTCAGGTTCACCTGGCGCTCGTCGACCTCGGTCTGGGCGAAGTCCGTCTTCGCCGTGAGGGTGGCGGTGATCCCGGGCGTCAGCCGGTAGAAGAGGTCGCCCCCGCCTCGCAGCAGGAGGTCGTCGTCCTCCGGACTGCGCGCGTGCGACGCCTCCCCCCGGAGGTACGGGACGAGGTCGAGCCCGATCCCCTGCTCCATCCCCTCGAGGCCGGCGAGGTCGCCCGCCTCGGCGACTCGTTCCGTGGACAGGTTCAGGCGCGCCCCCGCCCACCGGTCGTCCTCGCGGCGGCGCTTGATCGTGCGCTCGAGGTTGAACCCCCAGACGGAGGCCCCTTCCTGGAAGGCGAGCGTCCGGAACGGGATCGCGATCTCGGCGAACCACCCCTCCGACGTGATCCGCGCGGCCCCTTCCCAGATGCCGTCCCAGTCCCGGTTGAAATCGGACCCGTTGTTCGTGACGAGCGCGTCCCCGATGGAGCCCCCCGCGCCGATCTGGAAGAAGTAGGCGTTCCGCCGGTCGCGGAAGGTGTCGAGGACGAACTCGACCCGGTCGTCGGGGGTGAGATCGGCGTCGCGGCGCTTCTGCGTCGCGACGATGCGGGAGGGCTCCGCGTCGAAGCA
>CBRGOK010000766.1:0-1998 GCA_967798035.1 uncultured bacterium | reverse complement strand
AGCCTCCCTCCTCCCCGTCGCCGTCGACGTCGTCGTCTTCACGGTCGCCCCTGCCTCCAACGGACAGAAACCCCGCCTCCTCGCCCTCCTCGTGAAGGTGAAGGAGGGTCCCTTCGCCGGACGCTGGGCCTTCCCCGGCGGACGCGTCTCCTCCGCCGAGCCCCTCGACGAGGCCGCACGCCGGGAACTCTCCTCCCAGACCGGTCTCGCCCGCGTCTTCCTCGAGCAGCTCTACACCTTCGGGGACCCCGCGCGCGATCCCGGCGGCCGGGTCGTCTCGGTCGCCTACTTCGCCCTCGTCCCCGCCGCTCCCGCCCTCCGTCAGGTGGCGCGCTACGCGGAGGCGGCCTGGTTCCCCGTCCGCTCCCTCCCTCCCCTCGCCTACGACCACGACCGGATCGCGCGCGTCGCGCTCCGCCGCCTCCGCGCGAAGCTCGGCTATTCCAACGTCGCCTGGAGCCTCCTCCCCCCCGAGTTCACCCTCGGCGATCTCGAGCGGCTCTACGAGGCGATCCTCGGCCGCCGCCTCGACCGGCGCAACTTCCGGAAGAAGGCTCTCGCCCTCGGACAGCTGCGCCCGCTCGGGCGGGTCCGCCGCGGACCGCACCGGCCGGGCGCGCTCTACGCCTTCGCCTCGCGGCGACCCCGGCTCTCGCCGGTGATCTGACCGCTCAGTCGAGGAAGACGAGCTTGTCGGGAAGCTCGTTCGCGTCTCCCCCCGCACGGGGGAGCTTCGCTGCGAGCCGTTCCCCCGCCACGAGGATCGCCCTGCGGAACCCCTCGACCGGCTTGCGGTCCTTCATCCCCTCGAGGAGGACGTCGCGGACGCGCTCCGTCCCGTCCTTCCCGAGGGCCTCCGACGCCTTGTCGTCGGCGAGGACGACGGCGACCCTCTCGAAGAGGGAGAGATAGAGGAGCACGCCGGTCCGCTCGGCCGTCCGGCCGATCCGGCGCGCGGTGAAGAGCCGCTCGGCCGCCTCGACGGCCTTCTTCTCCCGGTCCTCCTCCCCCGTCATCGAGCGCTTGAGCGAAGGGATCCGGGAGAGGAGTCCCGCTCCGAGGAGGAGGCCGAGGAAGAAGACGAGGAGGCCTTCGAAGAGGTCGATCTGCTTCTCGGGGTGGGCGAGGCCGAGGGCGAGGAAGCCGAGGACGCCGCACCAGATTCCGAGGAGGTCCTCGGCGCGGGAGTAGGAGCCGGAGCAGGAGGCGACGACGGGGACGATCTCGGCCGAGGTCTTCGCCTCCGCCTCCGCGACCGCCCGCTCGATGGCCCCCCGCTCGTCGGGGGAGAAGAGCTCGGCCGACTTCATCCCCTACCAGGAGCCCGACGCGCCGCCGCCGGAGGAGAACCCGCCTCCGAAGGAGGAGGTTCCGCCTCCCCAGGAGCCGCCCCCGGAGGAGGACCCGCCGAAGGAGTGCCCGGAGGAGCCCTTCCTGCGGACCGAGTCGTAGAGCGCGGAGCCGAGGAACCCGCCGAGCCCCCCCATCAGGAGGCCGCCCCATCCGCCGAAGCCGGGTCGCGGCGTCCCCATCCCCCCCCATCCGCCGCTGAAGCCCCCGCGGAAGACGGAGCGGAGCGCGAGGAGGGCGAGGACTCCCAGGCCCGCGAGGACGACCCATCCGATCGGAGAGCCTTTTCCGCCGCGGACGGGGGAGCCGACGGGAGTTCCGCGGGGCGTCCATCCCTCCCCCTCGCCGCCGTTGGAAGGCCCCGCCGCCGGACCGGCGCGAAGCGCCGCGGCGATCGACTCGACGCCGGCCTCGATCCCTCCCGCGAAGTCGCCCTTCTTGAAGCGGGGGAGGATCGCCGAGTCGAGGATCGACCGGGCGGAGGCGTCGAAGCTCGTGCCGAATCCCTGTCCGGTGGAAAGGCGGATCTTCCGGTCCTTCACGGCGACGAAGAGGAGGATCCCCTTGTTCGCCTCGTTCGATCCGATCCCCCACTCGTTGTAGAGGTTCGTCGCGTAGCGCTCGACCGACCAGGAGTCGGCCTTGTAG
>CBRGOK010000765.1:0-2003 GCA_967798035.1 uncultured bacterium | reverse complement strand
ATCGACGCCCACTCCCACCTCGGCGCGCGGGCCGACCTCCTCGAGGACACTCGCTCGACGACGCCCGAGGCGCGGGCGATCGACGTCTTCGAGCCTTCCCACCGAGACTTCGCCCGGGCCGCCCGGGCGGGAGTGACGGCCGCTCTCCTCTCCCCGCGCGACGACAACCTCGTGGGGGGGATCGCCGCGCTCGTGAGGACCGCCGGTCCCGCGGCGGGCCGGGTCGTCCGGGACGAGGCGCTCCTCAAGGCCTCCTTTGGCGAGGTGGCCCGGGCCGGGGAACGCGGAGCGACCTCGCAGCAGGGGGCGGTGGCGGCGCTGCGGCGCGAGATCCGGCGCGGGAGGGAAGAAGGGGGAAGCGGCGCCCTCGCCCGGGGCGCCCGAGGCGAATTCGCCTGGCTCGCCCACGCCGGGGCACCCGAAGAGATCTTCGCCGCGGGCCGGTTCGCCCGGGAGTTCGGGCTCCGCCTTCACCTCGTCCACGCCCCGCTCGCCGGGGAGGCGGCGGCGCAACTGAAGGAAGGCGGGATCGGCGTCGTCTGCGGTCCCTTCGACGCCTCGACGCCGCTGCGTTCGCTGCGATCGCCGGCCGCCCTCGCGGGCGCCGGGGTCCCGATCGCGTTCTGCACGGACGGACCGGCGCACGAGCCCGAGGCGCTCCGGCTCTCAGCGGCCCTCGCCGTCCGCGCCGGGCTCGATCCGGAGCGGGCCCTGCGGGCGCTGACGGTCGACGCTGCCGCGCTCCTCGGGGCGGCCGACCGCCTGGGCTCCCTCGAGCCCGGGCGAGACGCCGATCTCGTGGTCTGGTCCGGGAACCCCCTCGACCTCGGGACGAGGCCCCTCGCCGTGATCGTGGGCGGGGAGATCGTCTGGGAGGAGGGAGCGCGTACGCCGAGGCGGCCGGGGGAGCCGGTCGCGCCGGAGGTCCGGCCGTGATCGGAGCGCTGCTCGCCCTGCCGGTGCTCGGCTCGGCTGCCGCGGGGGAGACCTTCACCTTCCGCGCACGGGAGATCCACACGGTCTCGGGGGCGCGGCTCGAGGACTCGAGCGTCGGCGTGCGCGACGGGAAGATCTCGGGCGTGGGGCGCGGCGCGGGAGGGCGCGTCCTCGAGGGGGGCTCGCTCACCCCGGGGCTGATCGACGCCGACTCGACCGCGGGGATCGCCGGCGGTTCGAACGAGGAGTCCTCCGAGGTCGCCCCCTCCCTCCGCGTCCTCGACGCGCTCGACCCGAAATCCCGGGCGATGGAGCGGCTCGCGCGGGCGGGGGTGACGACGGTGTACGTCTCTCCGGGGACGCGCGGGGTGATCGGCGGGCTCGGGGCGGTCGTGAAGACGGCGGGCGCGTCCCTCGAGACCCGGGTCGTCGTGCCGGCGGCGGCGCTCAAGGCCGCGATGGGGGACGACCCCTCCAGGGGGAACATCCCGATCCGGTTCGGGACGCCGACGAGCTTCTATTTCCGCCGCCCGACGTCGCGGATGGGGGTCGTCTGGCTCTTCCGGAAGGCTTTCTTCGACGCCGCGGCGTACCGCGAGCGCGGCCGGAGCGGGGACGAGGACATGGAGATCCTCCTCCAGGTCGTCGACGGGAAGAGGCGCCTGCGCCTGACCGCCCGCCGCCTCAACGACATCCGCACGACGCTGCGACTCGCCGACGAGCTCGGGCTGAAGGTGGAGATCGACGGCGCGGACGAGGCCCACCGCTGCGCGGAGGAGCTGGCGGCGCGGGAGGTCGCCGTCGTGGCCGGGCCGATCCCCGCGACCCCGGTCCGGTCCCGGTTCGCCGAGGTCGACGAGCCATGCCTCGCGAACGCCGCCCTCCTCGCGAAGGCGGGGGTCCTCCTCGCCCTCACGGCGGGGGACCGGGACGGGGAGGAGGCCCTCCCCGGACAGGCCCTCTTCGCGATGCGCTACGGCCTCCCGTTCGACGCGGCCCTGCGGGCCGTGACGCTCGACGCCGCGAGGATCCTCGGGGTCGAGTCGCGGGTCGGGTCGATCGAGGAG
>CBRGOK010000764.1:0-2013 GCA_967798035.1 uncultured bacterium | reverse complement strand
GGACCCGAAGCAGAGACCTGCTGGAATCAGCTGGTGGCCGACACGAAGATCCCCACGCCGTCCGTCGCATAGGCCGTCGCCGTCGCCTCGTCGATCGCCTCTCCGCCGATCCCCGGGGCGAGGATCCCCGCGGGGAACAGCGGGAGGGGTGGGAGGAGGCACGGCGGGAGAATCGGGGCGCAGACCGGTCCCATGACCCCGGGCGGGGCGGGGATCGCCGTGAGGGCCGGCGGACCGGGCGGAGGGCCCCCGTCGAGGGAGACGAACCGCTGCGCGAGGCACGGAGTCGAAAGCAGGACCCCCGCAAGGAGCGCGGGGCCAAAGGGCGTCTGGACCTTCATCGCGAACCTCCTCACCAAAGAACGCGCGACGTTAACCAGGGGACGCCGGAGGCGCCCGCCGGGTTCCCAAGCAGGAGTCTAGCCCCCGCCCGGGAATCCACACCCCCCGCCTCGTGGCGCCGCCCCGATTGCGCTACTCTCCCCCGTCTCCGTGGAACGAGACGGGAAGATCCGCGTCCGATTCGCCCCGAGCCCGACCGGCCACCTCCACGTCGGCGGGGCCCGCACGGCCCTCTTCAACTGGCTCTTCGCCCGGCACAGCGGCGGCACCTTCATCCTCCGGATCGAGGACACCGACCGCAGCCGCTCGACGGAGGAGTACGAGGCCTCGATCCACGACGCGATGCGGTGGCTCGGGCTCGACTGGGACGAGGGGCCGGAGATCGGAGGCCCCCACGGTCCCTACCGCCAGACCGAGAGGATGGACCTCTACCGCGCGGCGGCGAATCGCCTCCTCGAGGAGGGGAAGGCCTACCGCTGCACCTGCTCTTCCGAAGAACTCGAGGCCCGCCGGAAGGAGGCCGAGGCGAGGAAGGTCCCCTTCCGCTACGACGGCCGCTGCCGGAACCAGGGGGAGGTCCCGGGCCGCCCCTTCGCGCTCCGGCTCCGCATCCCCGACGAGGGGACGGTCGCGGTCGACGACCTCCTGCGCGGCCGGGTCGAGTTCCCGAACCGCGACCTCGACGACTGGATCGTCCTGCGCTCCGACGGGACCCCGACCTACAACTTCTGCGTCGTCGTCGACGACGTGGAGATGAGGATCTCCCACGTCATCCGCGGGGACGACCACCTCTCGAACACGCCGAAGCAGGTCCACCTCTTCCACGCCTTCGGCCATTCCCTCCCCTTCTTCGCCCACGTGCCGATGATCCTCGGCGCCGACCGGACGCGCCTCTCCAAGCGGCACGCCTCGACCGCCGTCGTCGCCTACCGGGACGAGGGGTACCTCCCCGAGGCGATGGTGAACTACTTCGTCCGCCTCTCCTGGTCCGCCGGGGACCAGGAGCTCTTCACGCTCCAGGAGCTCGTCTCGAAGTTCACCCTCGAGGCGGTCGGCAAGTCGGCGGCGGTCTTCAACCCCGAGAAGTTGAAGTGGGTGAACGCGGAGAAGATGAAGGCCCTCTCCCCCGAGGCGCTCGGGGAGGCCCTGCTCCCCCACCTCGAGCGCCGCGGCTGGAAGCCCCCCGACCGCGCCTGGCTCGCGCGGCTCGCCGCCTCGATGCGGGAGCGAGCGCAGACCCTCGTCGAGATCGCGGACGCGGCGGCCTTCTGCTTCACCGAGCCGGAGCGGGACCCGAAGGCGGCCGAGAAATGGCTCCTGCCGGCGGTCGCCCCCGCGCTCCGCGACCTCCTCGCCGGCCTCGAGGCGGCCCCTGCCTGGGAGGAGCCCGTCTTGAAGCCCCTCTTCGAGGCCGCCCTCGCCAAGCACGGGCTCAAGATGGCCTCCCTCGCCCAGGCCGTCCGCGTCGCGGTCACGGGGAAGGACGTGAGCCCCCCCATCTACGACGTCCTGTGGCTCCTCGGCCGCGAGAGGAGCCTCGCCCGCATCCGCCGCGCCCTCGAGGCGATCCCGGCCGCCGCGGTCTGAGTCCGCCCCCCCCTTACCCGCCCGCCGCCGGGCCCCCTAGAATCGAGCCGCTCTCGGAGGAACCCCCATGACGGCGAACAGGGT
>CBRGOK010000763.1:0-2018 GCA_967798035.1 uncultured bacterium | reverse complement strand
GCGGTCCCCGGTCTCGCCCCTTCCACGCTCTACCGCTACGCGGTCGTCGTGACGGATCCGGTCGGGCGGCAGGCGGCGGCTGGACAGTTCGCGACCTACACGGAGAATCCCGCCCCGACCCTGTGCCGCTCGCTCCCCGCGGCGCAGACGGTGCCGACCTCCTCTCCCTTCTCCCTCACGCTCGTCCACTCCCGTGCGAGCGCGGCGGACCCGATCCTCGGCCTCTCGGTGACCGTCGACGCCCCAGCCCTCGGACTGTCCGGTGTCGACGTGACCGGCCTCGTCCTCCTCCTCGGGACCGAGTTCCTCGCCTCCCCCGACGGGAGGGAGCTCGCCTACACGTTCGCGGTCCCCGCCGGCCTCCCGCCCGGGACGGTCACGTTCACGACGACCGTCACGGCGGTGACTGGGCCCGCCGCTTCCTCCGGGACCGTCACCGTCGTCCCCTAGGCCGGGGCCCGGGGCACCCGCGTGCGCCTCCCCCGCGTCGGGGGTATCGTCCGCGCTCGCGTCCGGTCGAGGGACTCCCATGCGAATTGGAGCGCGCGTCGTCCTCCCCGCTGTCGCGGGTCTCGGCCTCCTCCTGGCCGACGGAGCCGCAGGGGGGATGTCCGCAGGGGCGCATCCCGCGGCGGCAGTGCAGAAGCGGACGAAGGTGGTCCTCGAGAAGCGCTCGGGCGACGCCTACGGCAACGCCGGGTACAGCTTCCTCTTCGTCACGCGAGACCCCGCGGTCCACCGCAACTACGTGGACCTCCTCCTCAACAGCTGCGGCCTGCTCCACTTCAACACGTACTCGGGCACCAAGAACCGCGTCGCCTCGCTCGGCAAGGTCGACTTCGGCAAGGTGAAGAAGGTCCCGGCCGAGGGCTGGCTCAAGAACTCCGTCCGCCCCGTCGAGGGGAGCGTCTACGTCTTCGAGGGCGGCCTCGCGATCCCGGAGATCACGGCGAACTACGCGGTGAAGTTCGTGGTCACGGAGGTCAAGATCGATTCGGTCACGATCGAGTGGGCTCCGCTCGGGGACATGCCGAAGCCTCCGAGCGAGAAGACGCGGACGGCGGCCGTCACCGCGATGGACAAGTGCGGGACGCCGCCGCACGACGAGAGCTGAGCCCGAGTCGGGGCTGGCCGAGCCCCGAAAGGGTGTCCACGTGACGCGCTCCGCCGGTCTCCTCGCGCGGTCCATCTCCCGGACCCGCCGAGCCTCTCCGTAGCGGCTCTCCATGCCTCGATCTCCTCCACGGACGTGCGCCGTGGAGACCCGGGCACCCCGCTACCGGTGCCAGCACTGGCGCCTCCAGCCAGCCGTCGCGGAATCCGGATTCCCGAGCCCGACGAGGATCTCCCCGTCGATCCCCACGGCCCGGTACTCCTTCCAGATCCCTCCGTCGCAGCGCTCCTCCGCGCCCGTCGGAAGGTAGTGCATCCAGGTCCCGTAGACGCGCTGCTCGCGGAGGACCCGGGGGAGGAGCGTCTGCTCGAGCGGGAGCCAGAGCTGTTCGGACTGGCTCTCCTCCGGAAGGATCGTCTCCGGCGGGCGGTCCTTTTCCCCGGCACGGAGGGGACGCATCACGTCGAGTCCGCGAACGGTCCGCCCGAAGCGCTCCCCGTCCGGCGAGAGGCGGACGTCAAAACCCCGCAACCAGACGACCTCCGGCATCCGCTCCGTCGCGACGGAACCGACGAAGACGATCGTCGCGACCACGATCGCGCCGAGGAGGACCAGGGGCGCGGTCCTCCTCCAACCGGGAGGCGCTTTCACCGAGGAGGGAATCATGCCCATTAACACGGCCGCCTGCGCAGCCCGATAAGTGCCCGCCCCCGCTCGCGCGGGAGGTTCAACCATGACACGCAGCAAGGCCGGACTCGCGGCGGCGGCTCTCTTCCTCCTCGTCCCGGGGTGCGTGCGCCACGTGGTGCACCACTATCCCCCTCCCCCCCGGGCGGGGCCGCCGCCCCCCCCCGGGCCGCCACCCCCGCCGCCCCCGGCCGCGGCCCGTGGCGCCCCGACCCCG
>CBRGOK010000762.1:0-2019 GCA_967798035.1 uncultured bacterium | reverse complement strand
GGATGCCCCTCGAGGAGGGGGGAGAAGCGGTCCTCGACGGCCCACTCGATCCGCGCCTCCGGCATCCCTTCCCGCAGCCGCTCCAGCGCGGGCAGCGCGAAGAGGACGTCCCCGAGGGACGACAGCCGGACGAAGAGGACGCGGGTCACGGCGGAGCAAATTATGGGAGGGGGGGGGCCCGCGGCGAGCGGCTCGGTTGTCGCTCCCGCGGGGAGGGGGTACCTTGCGTCTCGTGGCTCGGTCCGCGCCCCCCGGATTCGACCTCGAGCCGCTCGCCGGCGGCGTCCTCCTTCTCCGCTCGACGCTGCGCGACTCGGCTCTGGCCCGCCTCCTCCGCTCGGGACGCTGGGAGGAGAGGGTGGAGCGCCTCTACGAGGGGAGGGGCTCGACGGGGGTCCTCGCGGCGGGGGGGGAGCGGTTCGTCGTCCGCGGCTACCGGCACGGCGGCCTCCTCCGGCGGCTCACGGGAGAGCGCTACGCGAGCCCGAACCGCGCCTTCCGGGAGGCCGCCCTCTACGACGAGCTGCAACGCCGCGGCGTGCCGACCCTGGAGGCGGTGGCCGTCGTCGCGCGCCGGCGCTTCCCCTTCGGCTTCGGCCTCGCCCTCCTCACGCGGGAGGTGGCCGGGGCGCGCGACCTCCTCGCCTACCTCTCGGGCTTTCCCCCCCTTCCGGAGGCGCGCGAGGCCCTCCGGCGGGCGGGGGAGACTGTGCGGCTCCTCCACGAGGCCTCGTTCCGCCACTCCGACCTCCACCCGAAGAACCTCCTCGTCACGTCCGAGGCGGTCCTCGTCATCGACCTCGACCGGGGCGCCTTCGCGCCGGCGTTCACGCAGACCCTGCGGCGGCGAAGCCTCGCGCGGCTGCTCCGCTATTTCCGCCGGGTCGAGGAGCGCTCCGAGCGCGCCCTCGTCGGAACGACCGACCTCGTGCGGTTCCTCCGCGCCTACGCAGGTCCAGGGTGGAAGTCCCTAGCCCCCGAGGTCCTCGCCCATTTCCGCCGCACCCTTCCCGCGCACCGGCTCGGCTGGATCCTCGATCGCCTCCTCGCCGGCCGTCGGATCGCGCCGCCGCTTTCCATCGCGCAGGGACGAGGCGGGCCGTCGTAGGAAGCGCGCCTCGGCGGTTCTCCCGAGGGCGATTTCACGGAACGCCCTTTGAGGTGAAAACCGCCCTGTGGAAGTCCGTAGTTCGCAACCGGTTCCGAGGGCGCACTATTGCTCGAGCGATATGCCCCGCGGGCGATATCGCTCTTTCAGTTTCTCCCCCCTCCAACGATCCCTCAGGCCCTCGCTCCCCGACCGCTCCGGATGCCAACGAAGCCGGCGGGCCCTCGGGGGCCGGCGACAGGTGGAGTGAATCGCTGCTCGGCGGAGGCGAACCGGAGGATGTGACGGTCGAGGAACGCGGAGGAGAGCCCCGCCGCTCTCCTGGCGCGCCCCCGTCGGATACGCTCCGCGGCGTGTCGAGGCCCCCCTTCGTCGGACGCGCGATCCCGCGGCTCGACGGCGTCGAGAAGGTCACGGGACGCGCGCGATACGTCGACGACCTCGTCCTTCCCGGGATGTGGTTCGGCCGGACCGTCCGAAGCCAGTCCCCGCACGCCCGCCTCGTCGCGCTGCGCCGCGACCCCTCCTTCGACTGGAGCCGGGTCGTCTTCGTCGACGCCTCGGACATCCCCGGGGAGAACGTCGTCGCTCTGATCCAGGACGACCAGCCGGCGCTCGCGAGCGGCGAGATCCGCCACGTCGCCGAGCCCCTCGCCCTCGTCGCCGCGCCGAGTCCCGAGGAAGCGGAAGCCGCGGCGCGCGCGGTCGAACCGGTCGAAGAGGGACTTCCCGCCGTGTTCACGGTGGAGGAGGCGCTCGACGGAAGGGTGCGCCTCCACGGCGAGGACAACGTCTTCAAGCGGATCGAGGTGGCGAAGGGGGACGTCGAGGCGGCCCTCGCCCGGGCCGAGGCCGTCGTCGAGGGGGAGTACGCCTCTGGCCCGCAGGAGCAGCTCTACATCGAGCCGCAG
>CBRGOK010000761.1:0-2021 GCA_967798035.1 uncultured bacterium | reverse complement strand
CCACTCCCTCCTCAAGAAGACGGAGGACTTCCTCGAGAAGCCGCTCGCGAAGGCCCTCGAGGTCCGGGAGAAGCGCGCGGCGAAGATCCTCGAGATCGACGAGCGCGTGGCGGCGATCGTCGAGCGCCTGAAGGCGCAGGGCCTCGTCTCCGCCTTCCTCAAGGCCTTCGTCGTCGCGCGCATCAACCCGATCCGCTTCAGCAAGCGGGAAAAGGCGGACTTCGACGAGACCTGGACGAGGGTGGCCGACCTCGCGGCGAAGTTCGATCCGTCGAAGGTGAAGTCGGCCGACCTCGCCCGGATGGGCGGGCCGCCTCCCTCCCCGGAGGATTAGGCGGATTGGGGGCCTCGAGTGGAGCGGCTGGAAAGCGCTCGCGAGGGAGAATGCCCCGGGCGGCTCCCTTGCGGGAGGACCGGCCGCGAGGGGCCGACCGCGTCGCGGAGGACGGCGCGGAGTTTACGGAGCACGCCCGGAACCAGGCCCATCGGCGCGGAATCGACGAACGCATCGTTCGCCAGGTCCTCGAGCACCCGGAGGAAGTCCTTCCCGCACGCTCGGCGCGCGAAGTGCGGCAGTCCCGAGTCTCCTTCCCCCCGGGGGGTAAGATCTACTTGGTCCGAGTCGTCGTGGACCGGACGGCGGCCCGCACGAAGGTCGTCACGGTCTATCGGACTCGCAAGTTCGAGAAGTACCGGTCCCGCGCATGAAGGTCACCTACGACGCCGAGACGGACACCCTGACGGTCGTGTTCCGCGAGGTCCCCGTCGCCGAGAGCGACGAGGAGAAGCCCGGGGTGATCCTCGATTACGACGAAGGGGGCAACCTCGTCTCGATCGAACTCCTGGACGCCTCGAAGAGGGTTCAGGAGCCGCGGTCCGTGACGGTCGCGACTCGCGGGTAGATCGCCGACCCAGTGCCGAACCCCTTTGGGGTAGGCCCCCCCGGAGCCTCCCCGGCGAGTCGACTCGATCCTTCACGCAGGGCGAGGGTCCTCCTCTCATATCAACGTTTACGAGGGGCGCCGGACCCGCGTGCGGATCCCCTTCCACGAGAGGCAGGCGAGGAGGTACGCCACGGAGAAGGAGACGCCCGAGAAGTTCGACTGCCGAGGGAGCCCCGGGACGTCCCGGAGAAACGGAGGGGCGAGAACCACGACCGCACTCCCCCGCGCGAGAGGGGAGGGCTCGACGACGCCGACCGAGCCCACCGGCATCCCGAACCCGTGTCCTCTCCCCCCCGCCGCCCTTCCCGGCCGCCCGGGAGCGGATAGCATTCGTCATCGCTGCAAGGAGTCCGATCATGAAGACCCCGCTCGTGTTCGCCGCGGATTTGACAGGGATCGCCGCTCCGTTCGCTTTCGCCCAGCCAGATCCTTCGTCGTTCGTGATCCCGGCGCCGGCCGCGCCGACCGCACTTGCGGAGGGTGCCGCGACGCTCGCGCGCGTGCCGGCCGCCTTCGTGCCGAACCTCGGGCAGTGGGAGCACCCGGCCCGTTTCGTCGCGCGCATCGGCGGGACCGCCGTGTTCCTCGAGGAGGGGGGGTTCGCTTTGAGCGTCGCCGATCGCGGCGGGGAGGGCGCGGAAGGGACGGCCCGGGGCGCCGCGGTGCGGATGCGCTTCACGGGCGACGGCCCCTGCGAGATCGTCGGGGAGGAGCCCCTTGCGGGCGTGCACGCCTACTTCCTCGGGAACGACCCTGCTTCCTGGAGGACGGGGGTGCCCCGCTTCGGCGCGGTGCGCTATCGGGGGGCATGGCCAGGGGTGGAGGTGCGGCTCTATGAGAAGGAGGGCCACCTCGAGTACGACCTGGTGGTCTCGCCCGGGGCGAACCTCGCGGGGGTCGAGTTCACGGTGGAGGGGGCGGAGGGGCTGTGCCTGGACGAGGAGGGAGCGCTCGTGCTCGAGACGGCGGTGGGACCGCTGCGGCAGCCGAGGGCGAGGACTTTCGAGGTGGACGCCTCCGGTCGGCGCCGCGATTTGTCGGCGCGATACGACGTGCGGGGCCGGGATCGGTTCGGGT
>CBRGOK010000760.1:0-2023 GCA_967798035.1 uncultured bacterium | reverse complement strand
CGACGACGAGCGCCTGCCCGGGCTCGCGCGCCGGGCAGGAGAATCCGAAGCGGTGTCCGCCGAGGAGCCGGTACGAGCACTCGACAGGCTCCCGCCGGTCGCCGCAGACCACCCACGCCGCCGGTTTCGGCTGCCGCACCTCCCCCACCGGGGTCTCGAGGACGAGCGCCCCGTCGGCGCCGAGTCGCATCCCCCCCGCCCCCTCGCATCGAACCCGGAATCGGTCGAGGTCGGCTCCGGCCGCGAGGAGCAGGTCGTACTCGATCCGGTCTCCGTCGTGCCGGACGCGCAGGTCGACCCCCTCGTGGAGGCCGCGGTAGAGGACGGACTCGTGCGCCGGGACCTCGACGCGCCACCGCGACGGATCGTTACCCAGGAGGAAGTTGTACGAGCCGGGCGACCTCGTCTCGCCGGCCAGACGGACCCCGGGAGACGCCCCTTCGAACGCGAGGCGCACGACCGCTCCGTCCCACCGGTCGTCCACGCGCCGGAGGAGCGAGAGCCGCAGCCCGTCGGCCTCGAGCCCTGCCGTAACCGCCCCCGACCTCGCGACGAACCTCGAGGCCCCCTCCCACTGCCCGCGGTTCTCCACGAAGGCGACGGGCGGCCTTCGCGTCTCGACCGATCCTCGGGTCGGCTCGACCCGGAGGATTGCTCGCCCCTGCGGGGGAGTCGGCCACGGAACGATCAGAGCAACCGGCGCGAAGCGAGCGAGGGAATGCATCGGGGGCCCTCCTGGAACCGATCCCGTTGCGAATCGCCGCCTGCGAAGCGACCGACGGACCCACGGAGATCGCACCGAGGGGTCCGTCCGGAAAGTAGACGAAGCGGGGGACCGGGAGGTTCCCCGGTCCCCCGCAGGGACGTCGGAAGAGACGTTACAGGCAGATGGTGACCCGGAGGCCCGGCGTCAGGGTGACCCCGGAGTTCCCCGCCGGGTCGAGGATCCCGGACTGGGCGGAGACCGTCGCCCCGACGAAGACGGGGACGTACGGGATCGGGATCGGGATCGTCGCGCTTCCCGCCCCGCCGACACCCGCGGCGCCGCCGAGGACGAGGTTCACCGCGGCCCCCGGCACGACGAAGATCGTCCCCCCCGCGAAGGGGATGGCGGTCTCGACCGGGTTGAGGGAGAGGACCGCGAACGCCCCGCCCCGGGCGTTGCCGATGGCCAGGCCGAAGGCCGAGTTCCCGATCTGGGAGACCCCGCCGGAGGCGGAGAGGGTCGGGACGAACCCGCCCGTCCCCGGCGTGCCTGCTCCGAGGACGAGGGGGGAGGCGCAGGGGGGATTGGGCTCGAGGCGGTAGAGGACGAAGTCGTCGAGGTTCCAGCCGCCGTGGACCGAGTTCGTGTTCGTCGAAGTGTTCGACTCGAGCCGGTAGGCGACCTGGAAGGACGAGTTGTTGTCCGCGATCGAGCCGATCGAGGTGTCGATCGTCATCCAGGCGTTCTGACCGAATCCACCCGGGCTCGTCGTGGCATAGACCTCGATTCCGTCGACGAGGATCCGGGCGGTGTCGTTTGTCTGGACTCCCAGCCACCGCTCGAAGCGGAGGCGCGTCCCCGTGAGCCCCGTCAGGTTGAAGACCGGGGAGACGAGGTCCTCCGTCGTCGAGTTGGCGTAGTTCCCGTTGAAGCCCGTGGGGGAGAGGTCGGTCCCGCGGACGTTCGGGGCGGAGACCGCGCTGGTCGGGTCGAAATCGTTGTTCCCGATCTCGTTGGGGACTCCCTGCATCCAGTCCTCGCTCGCCCCCGTCGGTCCGGTGACGAGGACCTCGGTCCAGCCGTTCGCCCCGCCGTCGAAGTCGTCCGAGAAGACGATCGACTTCACCCCGACGTCGAAGACGAAGGTGGAGACGGCGGGCCAGTAGGACGCGGCCGCGCTCCCCTGCGGGACGACGGGGTGGCGGCGGACGTAGCCCTGGCTGTTCGTCGCCTCGAAGTAGTACTTGATCGCCTTCGGGCCCGTCTGCGCCGGGATCGATCCCGTGTAGAGGCCCCCGCCCGCGTTCGCGAGCGCGA
>CBRGOK010000759.1:0-2027 GCA_967798035.1 uncultured bacterium | reverse complement strand
GACGTCGTACGGATCGACCCCTCCGGCGAGGTCGTCGGTCCACGCGACGACCGCTCCGCCTCCCGGCGCCGTACCGACGGCCGAGTCGGTCTGCGCGGAGCCCGTCGGCTGGACGAGGAAACCGCCCGGATCGAGGACCGCGCCCGCTCCAGACACGCGCGCGGCGTGGAGCGTCTGGAGCGCGGTTCCGGACTCGTAGGTCCAGGTGACGTACCACTGCGAGCCGTCGGCGCAGGCGGAGGGGGCGCGCCCGGTGGTGAAGTCGGTCGTCGCCGAGATCAGGATCCCGGCAGGGTCCAGGACCTGCCCGGTCGGGCTGAGACGGGCGCCGAAGACCTTCCCTCCACCCCCGACGCAGCAGGTGTTGTAGTTCTCCCAGGCGACGAAGAACCCGCCGGGCCCGGTCGCGACCGAGGGCCAGACGTCGTAGTCGTTGTCGGCCGCGATCGGGAACATCCCCCCGAGCGGGGCGAGCGCCGGGGTGAAGCGCCGACCGAAGACGTCGTCGTTCCCCGACCCCGTCCAGTGGCTCCAGACGACGAGGTAGGCGCCGTGGCCGAAGACGACGTCCCCGTTGTAGGGCTGGATCGGGGGCGAGGCCAAGGTCACCGGGGTCGTGTCGAGGAGCACCCCCTGGGAGGAGATCCTGGAGCCCCGGATCACGGGTGTCGCCCCGACGAAGTCCTTCCAGACGACGAGCCAGCCGCTGCCGTCGCTCGCGACGCCGAAGAGGAGGTCCTCCCCGATGTTCGCGGGGACCGGCAGGAGGATCGAGGTCGTGTCGAGGAGGACTCCCGCCGCGGAGATGCGCGCCGCCCGGATCGCCGGGCCGTAGAAGAAGGCGGTCGGCTCCTGGATCACCCAGACGACGAGCCAGTCCTGGCCGTTCCACGCGGCGCGCGGGCGCTCCTGGTCGCCGAACGCCTCGGAGACGACGATCGGGAGGAGGTCGATCGGGGTCCCGAGGGCGTCGAGCCGCGACGCGTAGATGTCGAAGCCACCCTGGTCGGCTAGGAGGTTCGGCACGAGGTCCGTCCGCGCGTCCTCCCAGACGGCGAGGAACCCGCTCCCGCCGGGGACGAGCGCGGGCGCACGCTGCTCTCCCGCGGCCGGCCCGAGCGCCCCGTCGCCGGGGAGGATCTGGAGGGGCGAGAGGACCGGAGCCTGAGCGGAGGCGACGCCGCACGCGATCGAGAGCGCCGCGGACGCAAAAAAAATCTTCTTCATGGGCGAATCTCCGACCTCGGTGGGCAAGGAGCGGACGCGCGCGAGGGGACCCGCGTCGATCCGCCTGGGGGCCGGCGGAGCGCGGGAGGTTTCGCGGAGACGCCGCGCGGGACCAGCGAAGGAGCGTGGGGCAACGCCCGTGCCGCCGGAGGGGCCGCGCGGATCCGCACGCTCCGGCGAGGCGGGGTGTCCCGGCGCTGCGGCCGCGGCGCTCGCTCCATGGCCTCGAGGGAATCCACGCGAACCCGCCGGCCCCCCGGAATCCGGCTGCGTCCGGCATAATCCCGGCTCGAGACCGGAGCCCTCGCACGAGCATGAATCCCCGGCGATCTCCCGCGAAGCCATCGGCGAGGGCTCGCTCCGGGGTTCGTCCGGAAGCCGGCCGGGTTTGGGCGAATCGGCCCCTGTGGAAAGGAGACCCGATCTAGATGCCCCGCACCGTCGTCGGCGGACTGATCCAGTGCAGCAACCCGGTGAACGACGCGAGCGCGCCGATCGCGAAGGTGCGCGAGGCGATGTTCGAGAAGCACCTCCCGTTCATCGAGGAGGCGGGAAAGAAGGGGGTCCAGCTCCTCTGTCTCCAGGAGGTCTTCAACGGCCCCTACTTCTGCCCGAGCCAGGACTCCCGGTGGTGCGACCTCGCGGAGGAGGTCCCCGGGCCGACGGTCGCGCGGCTCTCGAAGCTCGCCGCGAAGCACAAGATGGTGATCGTCGTGCCGCGCTACGAGCGGGAGTTGGGGGGGGGCGACTACAACACGGCCGCCGGCCGCGATGCCGGCGGCGGCGACCTCGGGCCGTTC
>CBRGOK010000758.1:0-2027 GCA_967798035.1 uncultured bacterium | reverse complement strand
GGCGTCCGGCGGTTATTCTGCGAGGGGGTCGCCGGCCTCTCCGGTCCCGACAACACGACCGTCTGCTGGATCGACTCCCTCTCGTTCGACGGCGAGCGCATCCTCCAGGTACCCGCAGACGCGACCGGGTTGCCCGGCCTCTCGGAGTTCCCCCGCCCTCCCGGCGTCGTGCTCGGAGGGAAGGCGCTCGTCCGCGACTCGCCCGTCCTCGACCTCGCGCGCGGGCGCCTCTCCTTCCGCGGGGAGCCCGTGACTCCGCTCGAGCGCCTCCGCCGAGACGGCGCGGGGAAGGGGGGGGTGGTCGTCCTCCCCGTCGAACGGAGGCGGTCGAACGCGTGGACGCTCAAGATGGAGGCGACCGTCGAGGGGAAGGGGCTCGTCGCCGTCCTCGACACGGGGATCCCCTGGGTGCTCCGGCTCCATCCTCCCGGGCTCCGCCGGGCGGGGCTGCCGACGGATGCGGGACAATGGCTCCGCCGGGGGGCGGTCCCCTTCGCGCAGACGGGAGCGGGCGGGGTGGGAGGGCTCGACTTCCTCGTCCGGCTCGAGGAGGTCGCGTTGGGGCCGGTCGTCTACCGCAAGCCCTGGGTCCTCGTCGCCCTCGAGGGGGCGGAGGGCTCCGCCGCGTCCGAGTTCGACGCGCTCGTCGGCGCCGGCGCGCTCCTCCCCTTCGCGAGGATCGGGATCGACGCCAGCCGCATGCTCCTCGAGCTCGAGCCCGGGCCCGACCTCCCCGCGGGCGGCGACGGGAGGGTCTCGGTCCCGCCTCCGGGGGAGTTCCTCGGGATCGGCCTCGGGCCCCCGGAGCAGCGCTCGCCCGCCGGGGCGGAAGGGCTCCCCCACGTGCACGAGGTCCTCGCGGGCCTTCCGGCGGCGCGGGCCGGGGTGCGGAAGGGCGACTACCTGCGAGCGGTCGACGGGTTCCCCTGCGCGGGGAGGGCGCCGGGGGAGATCTACGGGAGGCTCTGGCCGCGAGAGGGGGAGAAGGTCGAGGTCGAGATCGTCCGTCCCGGGGAGGGCGCGACCACCGTCCGGATCCCGTAGGAAAGGCGCGCCTCGGCGTGGCGGGGCACCGCGTGGGGGTAGCGCCAGTCGTGGAGCCCGAGGTCGACGTCGCTCCCGGGTTCCTTGTCCGGTCAGGGACGCGGCGACTAGCATGGCGACCCGCGCCGACCGTCCGAAGGATCGGAGGCGCTCGGTTCTTCTTCTTCAGCAACGAGGGAACGGAACCCCCGCACGTCCACGTCGAGCAGGGTCGGGGCCTCGCGAAGTTCTGGCTCGACCCAGTATCCTTGGCGTCCTCGAGCCGCTTGAGGAGTCACGAAATCCGCAGGATCGAGCGGCTCGTCGTCGAACACGAGGAAGCCTTCCTGGAGGCCCGGCGTGAGTTCTTCGGTGCGTAGGGTCGATCCCCGGGCGATCGACGTTTCGGTGACCGAGGACGAACTCACCGTCGAACTCGCCGACGGGCGCAGGGTGACCGTCCCGCTGGCCTGGTATCCCCGTCTCCTCCACGCGACCCCCGCCCAGCGCCGGAAGTGGAAGCTCCTCGGCGACGGTCAAGGGATCCGGTGGCCGGGGATCGACGAGGACTTGAGCGTCGAAGGCCTGCTCCGGGGCGTCTCGGCGCCGGGCGTTTCGAGGCGAGCGGTGTAGGGAACGGTTGCGGCGGGAGGTTCGCCCCGCCGGTCGGGCCATGGAGGGCGCTTTCCGAACCCGGCCTGCAGCGGCCCGACCCCATTCCATGGCGAGGGGAGACGATGGACGAGACCCGGTTCCTTCCTCCGAACGGCGGGGCGTACGAGCAGATGGAGTTGCGGACCGGCCCGCCGCTCTCCTACGTCGGGGAGAAACTCCGCCGCGCCCTCGAGGCGTTGCACCGCGAGCACCTCGCCGGGGACCGGGATCGGCGGCTACTCGGGCGACATCGGGGTCGGAGCCGAGCAGCTGGGGGCGCTCCGGTTCACCCGCATCGGCAACACGATGCGCGTGCGGGCCTCCCTCGGCGAGGGGCCCCCGCTCGAGTT
>CBRGOK010000757.1:0-2032 GCA_967798035.1 uncultured bacterium | reverse complement strand
GACCCCCTCGATCGAGGCGATCGCGTGGAACGGCGCGAGCCGCTTCGCCGCCGCCTCGAGCGCGAGGCGGGGAAGCGGATCGAACGCGGCGTAGAGGAGCTTCCGCCCGTCGACGTCCCAGATCCCCGCGACGCGGCCCCTGCGGAGCACGAGGTGCGTCACGTTCCCCATTTCGTCGATGACGAGCGGCGCTCGAGCCCCGTCGAGGTAGCGGCTCCGGTCGGTGTGCGCCATGGAGTAGGAGTCCCCGCAAGGGACGAGGTGGACCTCCTCGTCGTCGGCCGGGCTCCCGGCGAGGTTGTCGAGCAGCTCCTCCGTGGCGAGGAGCGGGCCCTCGATCCCCTCGACCGCCACCTCCCGAGCCCCGATCGAGGCGAGCGCCGCCGCCGCGTCCCGCTTCTCCACGCCCGCCCACCAGGCAAGGTCTGCGACGCTCGCCGGGCCGTTCGCGAGGAGCCAGGCTCGCGCGAGGGGGGGGAGCGCTTCGGCGAGGGAGAGGCGCTCCTTCGGGAGGTCGATCCAGTCCGCCATGAGCGCGTACTCGTAGGTGTGGCCCTGCAGCCCGCCGCGGACGCCGGCGCGGACGATCCTCGCCTCGCGCCCCATCCTCCCGAGGATCGCGGAGAGGCCGTCGCCGGCCGGCGCCCTCTTCCCGAGGCCTTCGCGGATCTCGGCCGCGGGCAGGGCCTTCTTCTCGAGGATGCGCTCGATCCGCTCCGTGAGGGGCTCGACTTCGAGCGGCGGGATTCCGGCGAGTCTGGCGTAGTCCTCGACCGGAGGGAGCGGCGTCAACGCGAGCGCGTGGGGGACGAGTTCGCGCGGAATCAGGTAGACGGAGCCTCGCATCGCGCGGAGGCGCACGAGCGAGCGCGTCCGGAGGACCGCCTCCTCGAGGTCGCCCGGCGCGTACCCGCGCGTGCGGACGCAGACACCGAGGTGGGAGGTCGGCGCGGAGCCGTAGATGAACCCTGCGCGCCGCACCGCCTCGAGCACGCTCGCCGCGCCTCCCCCGAGCGCGTGCGCGTGGGCCGATCGCCGCAGGACGCTCGCGAGTGTCACTCTGTTCGTCGTCGTGCTCGCCATCGTCCTGTCCTTGTCTCAGAGGTCCGTGCGACTGCCGGGGGATCGCCGGCGATGTCCGTCCATTCTACGGGACGGTCGAGGATCGATGCCCCGGCGCCGTGGCCTGGCTCGGTCGGGAGTTCCGGGCGCGGAGCGAGCTCGATGGGGACGGGGACGTCGTCAGTCGAAGGAGACTCGCGCAGGGTCGCCGAGCGGACCGCCGCGAATCGCGGGTCCGCGGGTGATTCCGGAGGAGCCGACGCGCCGGGGATCGGGATCGATGGGCGAGGTGGAAAGGAGGGGGCCGTAGCCGTTGAAGTGGAAGTGGTAAGGAAGTGTAGGCCTCGGGCGCGACGGCCCCCTCTCGTGAACGATCTCGAATACCGCTCGCCCGGCGGCGGGAACCCGCCCGCGCCGGGCTTCTCCGGAACAGTCGGTCGTCCCGGAGCTGTCGACGGGGGCTGGACGCACCCTGCCCCTGTCCTCCCCACCCCGCTTCAGCGGCACGGGGAGGGGTCCCTCGCCTCCGGGAGCTCGACCGGGAGCCGGGAGCCGGTGGCGACTCGGTCCGTCCATCCACGAGATTCCGGCACATCGGGGCGCCGGAGTTCGTCCACCAGGACCTGCAGGTGACGTCCGGGACATCCCGTGGATCCCAGGCCGTAGGCGGCGCGCACTTCGCGGTGCGCGAACACGCTCTCGCGGCCGATCCGGAAGCGCGTCTCCAGCTGGAGGATCAGCGCGCGCGTCGCCTCCGCCTGCTCGGGGGTGGGCCGCTGGACGTCGAAGTCCCCGAGGAGGCACACCCCGACGTTCCCCCGGTTCGCGGCGTCGTTTCCGGCGTGCGCCCCCTGCAGGGAAAGGACCCGTCCCTGCCACATCCGCCCGGCTCGATCGATGAGGAAGTGGTAGGCGATGTCGGCCCATCCGGATCGAACCTGGTGATCCCTCTGGATGGCCGTGATCTTGG
>CBRGOK010000756.1:0-2033 GCA_967798035.1 uncultured bacterium | reverse complement strand
GCGTGGGGGGCGGGGGATGGGGGGGTCGGGGAGGGGCGCTCCGCGACCGGACCGGCCGCCGGCTTCGCCGGCGACGCGGTCCCCTCGGAGGAGTCCTTCCCCGAGATGAGGATCAGGAGGAGGATCGCGACGGCGCCGGTCGCCGCCACCGAGACCCACATCCCGGTCGCGGCCCGGTTGCGGCGCGAGGATCCCGCCTGGACGGCGATCGCGCGGTGTCCGCTCCCCCGGGCGGGGGGCCGAGCGGGGGGCGGGGAGGAGGGCGCAGCGCCGTGAGCGGCCGGGCGGGGGGCGCTCGTTCCGGCGGCCGCCGCGGGTTGCGAGGGCGCTTCGGAGACCTCCAGGGTCCCGCCGCACTTCGGACACCGCGGGGGAGTGCCCGCGGCGGTCGCGCCGACGCGGAACCTCGAACCGCATCCGCTGCAGGTGCCGATGCTCGTCATGGGGTCTCGCCTCCTCCGA
Source organism: uncultured bacterium (assembly GCA_967798035.1). Taxonomy (GTDB): domain Bacteria; phylum Planctomycetota; class UBA1135; order UBA1135; family JAKEFM01; genus JAKEFM01. The sequence continues at coordinate 1,571 of CBRGOK010000756.1, read as the reverse complement.
GGCGTCGCGCGATCCGGCCGCGAATCACGCCGGAATCGGCCGCCGGAAGCGGGGTCAACGGACCCGCTCCGACGAGGTTCGACGGATCGTAGGACCCCCCGCGGAGGGGGGCAAGGTCCCGCGGGAGAGCCTTGCCTACCGGTTGGGAGCGCCCGCGAGGACCGGCTCGTGCTCGACCGGGATGACGATCTTCGCCCGCAGGAGGATCAGGAGCTTGCGGTTGCTCACGAAGGTCCCCTTCCGCGAGAACAAGGCGGAGACGAGGGGGATCTGGTTGAGGAGCGGGACGCCCGACTTGAAGTCCTGCTGCTCGCTGATCTTCAGGCCCCCGAGCACGATCGTGGAGCCGTCCGGTATCGAGACGGTCGTCCGCGCGCGCGGGATCTCGAGCTCGGGGAGCTGGATCGTGACCGGGGACCCGACGCCGAGGCTGGTCGAGGTCTGGAGGATCGGCCGGCGGAGCACCGCGACCGTCGGGCGCAGCTCCATCGTGATGAACTTGCGGTCGGCGGAGACGACCGGCTTCACGTCGAGGAAGATCCCGTCGTTGACGACGTCGATGATCGGGTCGGCGACCGCGGCCGCCTGGGCGATCTCGACGTCGAAGTCCTTCACGTAGGTGACCTGTTTCAAGACCTTCAGGCTCGCCCGCTCCGTGTTGAAGACGAGGAGGTGGGGGGCGGTGACCTCCTCGACCCTCTCCGACTTCGTGACGGCGCGGAGGATGAGCTCGAGCTGGGTGTCGTCGAGGAGGGTGTACTGGACGGAGAGCCCCCCCGATCCCTGCAGGATGTTCGCGTTCCCGAGGCCGAGGTCGAAGAGGTGCTCCGCGCGGCCGCGCAGGTCGGCGTCGTTCCCCTCCTGGAAGAAGCCCCCGACGTCGGGACCGGTCCCGATCTCCCCCGGGTTCGAGGGGGAGCCGGGGACGCTCCCGAAATCGTCGAGGATCGCCCCCGACCCGACCCCGGGCACCCCGAGCCCGCCGGAGTCGTCGCCGAGCCCGCGCCAGTCGACGCCGATGTCCTCGAGGAAGGAGTCCTGGACCTTCAGGAAGCGGGCCTGGATGTCCACCATGATCCCGGTCGCCTCGCGCAGGTCGTCGAGGAGGCTCGAGATCTTGTCCTGGACCTCGGGGGTCTGGCGGACGACGAGCGTGCCGTTCTGGACGTTGATGGTGTTCCGCTCGTCGGCCGTCCAGGACTCGGCGGCGATGTTCGCCTTGATCAGCTCGACCAGCTTGTCGGCGTTGATGACGAGGAACTCCCGCTGCTCCCCCGCCTCCGCCTCCGGTTTCTGGTCCGTGCTCCCGAAGAGGTTGATCTCCGGCGCCGGGAAGTCGCGGACGGGGTGGACGATGTCCCGCACCTCGTACTGGGCGAGGACCTGCCCCCCCTTCAGCTCCTCCTTGTGGACGATCTGGACGACGCCGTTGCGGATCCGCCAGCCGAGGGGGAGGAGCTCCGTCATCAGGTCGAGGACCTTCGCGACGGAGGTCGACTTGAGGTCGATCCCGCGAAGCGTCTTCTCCTCCGCGCTCACCTCCTCGCGCACGCGCCGGGAGACGAGGAAGT
>CBRGOK010000755.1:0-2040 GCA_967798035.1 uncultured bacterium | reverse complement strand
CACGCGGGGCTCCTTCACCGGGGCCGTGAAGGACCGGCCCGGGAAGTTCGAGGCGGCCGAGGGGGGGACGATCTTCCTCGACGAGATCGCGACCGCCTCCCCCGCGCTCCAGGTGAAGCTGCTGCGGGTCCTCCAGGATCGGGTCGTCGAGCGCATCGGGGAGGCGCGCCCCCGCCGCGTCGACGTCCGGGTGCTCCTCGCGACGAACCGCGACCTCGGGGAGGAGGTCCGCGCGGGGCGCTTCCGCGAGGACCTCTTCTACCGGATCCAGGTCGTCACGATCGACGTCCCCCCGCTGCGGGAGCGGCCCGGGGACATCCCGATCCTCGCGGAGGGCTTCCTCGAGCGCTTCAGCGAGGAGAACGAGCGCAAGGTCCGCGGCTTCACCCGCGAGGCGATGGAGGCGCTCATCCGCCACACCTGGCCGGGCAACGTGCGCGAGCTCGAGAACGTGATGGAGCGCGCCGTCGTCCTGTGCCGGGGCCGCTCGATCGGCGTCGAGGACCTCCCGGCCTCCCTCACCTCGGGTGGGGCCCCCGTGGAGGAGGCGGGGTCGGAGGTCCTCCCGCTCAAGGTCGCGCTCGAGGGCCCCGAGAGACGCCTCATCGAGAACGCCCTGACGAGGAACGGCGGCAACCGGCAGAAGACGGCGGCCATGCTCGGCGTCAACCGGACGACCCTCTTCAACAAGATGCGCAAGTACGGCCTGCTCCACCGCCGCGAGGAGGCGGGCCGTTAACGCCGGGCGCCGGGCGTCCTATCCTCTCTCCCGATGTCCCGGACCCGCCTCCTGATCGGAGGCCTCCTCCTCGTCCCCGCGGCCGCCGTCTTCCTCGCCGGGAAGCTCCGCCGCACCGCGGAGGACCACCTCCAGTCCGCCCGGGCGTTCGCGGGCTCCCGACGTCCCGAGGAGCTCGCCGCGGCCGTCCGCCTTCGGGTCGTCGACGAGCTCGACTCCGCCGTGCGGGAGGCGGAGGAGGCGAGGGACCACGTCCGGCTCCGCGAGGCCCTCCTCCTGCGGGCGCAGGTCCTCTCCCGGACCGGGGCCGGCAGCCTCGCGGTGGGAGACCTTCGGCAGATCCTCGAGCGGATCGACCCCGGGGACCCCTCGGCCCTCCTCGATCTAGGCGTCCTCTACGGGACCCTCGCGCTGGAGGAGAAGGCGATCCCCATCCTCGACCAGGTCCTCGAGAGCGACCCGGACAACGCCGTCGCCCTCTTCTGGTCGGCGGACGCCCATCGCCGGCGCGCCAACCACCAGATCGAGCGGCTGCGCGAGCGCCTCGAGCCCCTCCTCGCGCCGCGCCAGACGCGGGAGGCCGCCGAGACGGCCGACGCCCTCGCCTACCTGCCGGAGGGGGATCCGCGCGCGCTTCGCCTCGCCCGGGAGCTGGAGGAGTCGATCCTCCCCCCCGAGCTCCTCGCCGGGGCGATCGAGGCGGTCGGGGTGGCCCGCGCCGCGCGCGGCGTCGCCCTCGACCGGTACCGGAGGTCCTTCCGGCTCCGACCCGGGGACCCCGCCCTGCGCTCGCTCGAGGGCCTCCTCCTCCTCGCGTACCGCGGGGGCCTCGAGGAGGAGACGCTCGCGGGCCTGGCGCTCGTCCCCTCGATCCCCTCGGCGGGGAGGGACCTCGAGACGGTCCTCGCCGCCTGCCTCGTCGGGGTCCACCGCACCGGGCCCGCCCTGTCCCTGCGGCCCCTGCGCCGCCTCTTCGACGAGACGGAGGAGGTCCGCAGCAAGGCCTTTCGCTCCGCGACCTCCACCTCCTGGACCACGATCTTCGAGCGGTGGGTCGATGGGCGGGACTTCCGGCGGCTGGAGAACTCGACGGGCACGGAGGACTTCCGGCGCTGGGGGCTCTTCGATCCGTCCGTCGCGCTGGCGGGGGACTACCTCCGGGGCGTCGTGCTCGTCCTGCGGGGGGACCTCGACTCGGCCGTCGCCCCGCTCCGGAAGACCGCCGCGCGCGCGGACCGCGACCGCGCGCGCGCGGCCAGCGCCGGCCGCCTCCTCGGCCGGGTCGCCTTCGCGCGGGGGGA
>CBRGOK010000754.1:0-2042 GCA_967798035.1 uncultured bacterium | reverse complement strand
CCGCCCACTGCGGCTCCACCATCCGCTGGACGAGCACGCAGGGGGGGGAGACCTCCCCGTACGCCCTCGCCCGCTCCGACCGGAACGAGTCGAGGACGAGGCCGACCGCCTCCGGCAGGCGCTCGGCGTCGACGTCGAGGACGCTCTCGAAGATCCCGGCGTAGGAGGCGGACGCGCCGTCCTCCCGGAGCGCGCTGGAGCGGACGGCGACCCGCTGCGCGCCGAGCGCGCGGAAGGCGCGCGCGAGCGAGGCGCGCTGCCCTTCCGTCGGCGTCCAGGGGGACCCGTTGAGCGGCCCAAAGAAGGAGGGGGCGACGACGAACCCGTCGGGGACGGGGAAGCCCTCGTCCCGGAGGCGGGCGAGGTTGCGGGCCTTCGCGCCGATCCCCTCCGGCCGGGCGGCCGCCGCGAGCGGGTGGAGGCCATCCCCCCACGGGGCGGGGACGCCGGCGGCCCGCCGGGCCCGGCGCCTCTCGCCCCGAAGGACGAGCGCCTTCTCCAGGACCGCGAGGCCGACGCTGAAGGCGAGGTAGAGGGAGATCGCCGCCCGGAAGGGCGAGACGAGCGCGGCGAGGGCGAGCCCCGTGACGACGGGCACGATCCGCCGGGCCCCCCGGCCTCCCTCGGCGCCGATCGCCATCATCGCGGCGGTCGCGAGGCCGACCGCGGCAGGAAGGAGGAGCCAGGGATCGGGGACGGAGAGGTCGTCGATCCACCCGCGGAGGAGGGGAAGCCCCTGGAACTCCTCGAGCCCCGCCACGACGCGGAAGAGCCCCATCAGGACGAGGAGCTGGGCGCCGAGGGCGAGGAGGGCGAGGAGGGGGCGCACCTCCGCGCGGCGGTAGGCGGCGCGGAGCGCGTGGCGGCGCCCGGTCGGATCGGCGGCGAAGCGCGACTTGATCTTGCGGACCTCCTCGGCGACGCCGCTCATCCGGAAGGTCGACCGCTGCGCGGCGGCGGAAAGCGGGAGGAGGAGGAGACGCAGCGCCACGACGGCGGCGAGGAGGCCGAGCGCGACCGACCCGAGGCGGTTCCCGAGCCAGAGGACGAGGCCCCGCAGCGGGCCGCAGATGGGAGCGAGGAGGCCGAAGTTCGACCCCGCCGCGAGCGTCGCCTCGCTCTTGACGAGGCTCTCGGCGTCGGGGGGGAACTCGTGGGGGACCGTGTAGCGGCCGAGGTACTTCAGGCCGAGCTTGGTGAGCTTCGAACCGACGACGGTCGAGAAGAAGCCGCTCCGCTTGTCGTAGACGACCCCGACGTAGGCGGGCTCCTTCGGCAGCTCCCGGAGCTTCCGGTCGATCTCCGCGCTCGGGAGCGCCCGGATGCAGACCTGGATCGAGTTGGGGAGGCGCTCGGCGTTGAACTCCGTGTCGTAGCGGTTGTCGAGGAAGACGACCTTCTCCTTGCGCATCGCGGCGAGGACGTCGTCCGTGTCGAGGAGCGTCGTGCGGTTGGGGTAGTCGGGGATGTCCCGCGGATCGCCGTGCGTGGCCCCCGATCCCTCGAGCGGCTGCCCGTCGGCCCGCCACTTCTCGTAGCCGCCGCGCACGAACACGACGTCCCATCCCTTCGGGCGCAGCGCCTCGACGAGCTCGGCGGACCGGTTCCCCGACCAGCAGAAGAGGATCGTGCGGACGCCCGGCTTGAGGTGGTTCTCGGGGTGGGCGAGGACGTCGGGGTAGCGGGCGTGGCCCGAGCCCGCCATCCGGGCCTGCGCGTACTCCTCGTCCTCGCGGACGTCGAGGACGGGGGGGCACTCCGGCTTGCCGAGGACCGCGACGACGGCCCCGTTGTCGAGGCCGTGCGGGTGGACGATCTGCTCGCTGAAGTCGAGGGTCTTGAGGTTCTCGTCCTTGATCAGCCGGCCGGCCTGCTTCGAGGTGCGGAGGAGGTTGAGCGACAGGCGCGAGCGCCAGGGCATCTTCTGGAAGAAGCCGCCGGCGAGCATGCTGAGGACCGCGTCGGCGATCCCGTACCGGTTGCTGGGCCGCAGGAAGAGCTCGAAGAAGGCCGGCTCGTAGTACTTGTGGATCATCTTGAAG
>CBRGOK010000753.1:0-2046 GCA_967798035.1 uncultured bacterium | reverse complement strand
GTCTACGCCGCCGACCTCGTCGGCGCCGGGCTCGGCGCCGCGCTCGCCCCGGTGGCGATCGGGCACCTCGGCGGGCCCGGGATGGTCGTCGGAGCCGCCGCCGCGACGGCGGCCGGCTCCTTCCTCTTCTCCGCCCGGTCCGGCTTCCTCGAGCAGGTGAAGAGCGCCGCCCTCGCCGTCGTCCTCGCCGGCGTCGCCTCCGCCGTGCGGGACGCCGACTCCTGGGTCCGGATCGCCCCCTCGAAGGAGCTCGCCGTAGTCCTCGACAAGAAGATCACCCACGTCGAGCACCGCCGCTGGACCCCCCTCGGCCGGATCGACGTGACCGCCCCCTTCGTCTGGATCCCGCAGATGGGAGGGGAGTTCGGGAAGGCCTCCGACACGAACTGGAACCTGCGCGGCGTGACGCAGGACGGCGCGGCCCCGACGATCCTCTACGAGCTGCGCGGCGAGCCGGGAGAGATCCCGTTCCTCCCACACGCGACGACCGCCGCCGTCTGGGAGGCGAGGGGGGAGGCGCCTCCCGCCAAGGTCCTCGTCATCGGCGTCGGGGGCGGGATCGACGTCCTGATGGCGCTCTCGAAGGGGGCTTCCGAGGTCGTCGGGGTCGACGTGAACCCCGCGACTCTGGCGCTCCTGACGGACCGCTACCGGACGTTCACGGGGGACCTCCCCTCGAGGAAGGGCGTGCGGCTCCTCGCCGCCGAGGGGCGGGCCTTCGTCCGCTCGAGCAAGGAGGAGTTCGACGTCCTCCAGATGTCGGGGGTCGACACCTACGCGGCCCTCTCCTCGGGCGCCTACTCCGTCTCCGAGGCCTACCTCTACACCGTCGAGGCGTTCGAGGACTACCTCGAGCACCTGAAGCGCGGCGGGTTCGTCTCGGTCTCGCGCTTCATCCTCGAGCCGCCGCGGGAGACGCTGCGGCTGGCGGGGATCGCCGCCGAGGCGCTGCGCCGGCGCGGGGTCCCGGAGCCCTGGCGGCACATCGCGATCCTCCGGGGGAACCTCTGGGGCTCCCTCCTCGTCGGGGAGAGCGCGATCCCGGAGGCGGCGCTCGAGCGGGTGCGCGCCTTCGCCGCGCGCGAGGGCTACCGGATGGCTTTCGATCCGGCACGGCCGGGCGAGACCCCCTTCGACACGCTCCTGCGAGGGAGCGAGGAGGAGCGGAAGGCGTTCCTCTCGGGATACGCCTACCGGGTGAGCCCCGTCGGCGACGACTCACCCTTCTTTTTCAACTACTTCCGGTGGAAGAACCTCCCCTCCGTCACCGGCATCCGGCCGGCGGATCCCGTCTACACCCAGTCGGTCCCGGTCGGGCACGCGGTCCTCCTCGCTACCTTCCTCGCCACCGCGCTCCTCGGCGCGATCGGCATCCTCGTCCCGCTGCGGAAGGCCTCGGTCCCGCCGGGCCGGTTCGGCCTGTACTTCGCGGCCCTGGGCCTCGCCTATCTCTTCGTCGAGATCGCCTTCCTCCAGAAGCTGACCTTCTTCCTCGGCCACCCGACCTACGCGCTCTCCGTCGTCCTCTCCGGGATGCTCGTCTCCTCCGGGATCGGGGCGGCCCTCTCGCGAGGCCTCTCCACGACGGCCGCGGAACGGCTCCTCCCCGCCCTCCTCCTCGTCCTCCTCCCCGCCTGCGGGTTCGCGAGCCGCTACGTCCTCCCGGCCTTCCTCGACCTCCCCTTCCCCGCCCGCGTCGCCGTCGCCCTCCTCTTCCTCGTCCCCTGCGGTGTCCTGATGGGGATGCCCTTCCCGATCGGGATCGAGCGGCTGCGCGCGAGGAGCCCCTCCGCGATCCCGTGGGCCTTCGGCGTCAACGCCTTCGCGACGGTGCTCGCCTCGAGCCTCTCGACTCTCCTCGCGATGGAGGCGGGCTTCACCCTCCTCTTCCTCCTCGCCGCGGCGGCGTACACGGGGGCGTTCGCGTGCCTGCGACGGTCCTCCTCCCAGCCAGCAGGCGCGTGAACCTTTCCGATCAGTACCGGCAGGACGAGCGCGTCCCACGCGAGGAAGGACTCCGACGTTGGCTCGGATCCCCTTCGCTGT
>CBRGOK010000752.1:0-2049 GCA_967798035.1 uncultured bacterium | reverse complement strand
CGCGGCCGCGTCGCGGGCGCCGGAGGCGATCCGGATCTCCAACCCGTTCAACCCCGTCCGGGTGGAGGTCTTCCACACCCGGGAGTCCCTCGACGGCCTCGTCACGACCGCCTCGATCCCCTCCGGGGACCCGATCGTCCGGCTCGACCGGGCGATGGTGGCCAACGACGGCCCCGCGACGGCCGCGGGTCGGAAGGAGATCGCCCTCTCCTGCGCCCTCGCGCGCCGGCTCGACCGCGTGCTCCTCGTCGGCACGCCGATCCCGCGCCTCGTCGGGCTCCTCCGCCTCGCGGGGGCGAGGAGGGTGGAAGCGGCCCCCTCCTCCCTCTCCGTCGGCAAGGCCGCGCAGTTCTTCGCCTCCTCCGAGGAAGCCAAGGTCGCCGCCCTCCACCGCGCTCCCTCCGGCCTGCCGGGGCCCTACGACCTCGTCCTCCTGCTTCCCGAGCCCTCCGACTTCACGGGGTCCTCCCGGGCCTTCGCCGCCGGAAGGCTCCGGGCGCTCTCGCGACTGGGGGGTCCGGAGGGAACGGTCGCGGTCTGGGCGGACGCCTCCACCCTCCCCCTTTCCGCCCTCGAGGCCCTCCAGGGGGCGGTCTCGGAGGTGTTCCCCGAGACCTGGGTCGCGCTGCGCGGCTTCGGAGAGGTCTCCGTCGGGTTCCTGCGCGGCGCGGCCCCCGTCGATCCGGGGCGCCTGGGTGGGAGGGTCTTCCGGGACGCGGGGCTCCTCGTCCCGGCCGACGTCGAGGGCCTTCGCCTGGACCGGGAGCTCACCCTCGCCCTGGCCGGGGGAGGGGCCGGGCTGCACGGCTGCTTCCCCGCCTTCTCCAGGATCGCGTCCGCCCCCTGGAGGCCGCCCGAGCGTCGCGACATCGACCTGCCGTTCTGGAGGCCCGCCGAGGGGGGAGGCGCAGCCGCGCTCGCCCGCCTCGCGGGGTGCGCAGGGGAGGGGCCGCTGCAGTGGCTCCTGCGGGGCCTGGGGGCCCACGCCTCCGCCCAGATGGTCAGCGCTCCGGGCGAGCCCGAGTGGGAGAAGGTCGAGGTCTCGGAGGAATCGGCCCCCTTCTTCGTCCGGGCGGCGGCGGGCGCCCCCGAACCGGTCAGCCGATGCATCGAGGCCTGGGGGGACCTCCTCCTCCGGAAGCGCGAATACAACTTCGTGTACCGCCGGTTCACGGAGATCGTCGAGGCCTCCCCGTCCCGCCCCGACTTCCGCCGCATCCTGGCCGCGGCGCACCTCGAGCTCCTCGATCCCGAGGGGGCGCTCGCCCACCTCGACCGGGCCGTCCAGGCGGCCCCGGACGATCCCCTCCTCCTCGCCCTGCGCGCGCGGGCTCTGGCGGAGGCCGGCGACCGACCGGGGGCCCGGGCCTTCCTCGAGGAGCATCTCGAGCGCCACCCGACGGAGCTCGGCCTCCTCCTCCCGCTCGCCCGGCTCCTCCACGAGATGGGCGAGCCGGAGAGGGCGCGGGGGCTCCTCGAGAGAGCCTCGGCGGTCGCCCCGCACGACCCGGAGGTCGGGCGGCTCCGCGCGCTGTTGGAGGAGCGGCAACCCCCCCCGCAGTCCCGTCCGGAATCCCGTCCGGGATAGGCCCTTACCCTCCGGGGGAACATCCGGGGAAGTTCGGGTATCCTACCCCCGCCGGTCGCCCCCCCCCTGGCGGCGGTATTCTTTCGTACACACCTCCGGGTTCGGGGCCGGCGCCTCCCAGGAGAAACCAGAGATGAGAGGACGAACCCTGCTGTGGACGTCGCTGGCGCTGGGACTTCCGGCGCCCCTGTTGTTCGCCGCGATCGAGCGCCTGGACCTTCGACAGATGGTCGAGAAGTCGGGCGGGGCGGTCGTCGGCCGCATCGAATCGGTCACGTCGACCCTCCACGAGCTGCCGGACGTCGGGGAGCACGTCTTCACCCACGTCCGAGTCGTCGGGACGGACTTCTACACGGGCGCCCCGGCGGACGTCACCGTCTCCTTCATCGGGGGACACTTCGGGGACCTCGAGCTGTACTGCTGCGAGCAGCCGTCCGCGGCCGAGCTGCGCGTCGGGAACC
>CBRGOK010000751.1:0-2051 GCA_967798035.1 uncultured bacterium | reverse complement strand
GGGGGCGGCGCGCACGGGGGAGGCGGGCCCGCGCAGGCGACTACGGAATCGAACTCGACGGGACGGGCGGGAGGGTCAGCCGCGAGCAGCCCCATCAACACCCAGCCGGGGCAGTTTCCTGGTGAGGCCGCGCCGGGCCCCGGCTCAGGATCCCCGGGGCTTGCGCCCCTTCTTCTGTCCCCGGCGGGCGGCGCGCTTCTCGCGCCACTGCCGGATCCTCGCCCGGAGCCGGGTGCGCGTGAGCCGCGCGCGAGGCGAGACCGAGCCGAGCAGGGCGAGGCCCGCGAGGAAGAAGGGGATCTGCGGAAGGATCGGGATCGCGAGCCCGACGACGGCGGCGGCCATGCAGAGGCCGCCGAGGAGCCCTCGGAAGAACTTCCCCGGCGACTTGAAGAGCCAGCGCAGCTCGTGGACGAATCGGAGGAACGGGCTGCGCGGGCGGCCGCGGGCCGTCGGGGACCTGGGCGCGCGGGCGTTCGGCGGAGGGGAAGCCGGCCGATCAGTCGTAGGAGTTGACGTCGGCGACGTAGGACCACCAGTTGTTCCGGATCCCGTCGGTCTCCCCCGGCGCGCGCGGCAGGTGCTCGAACCACCAGCGGTGATGGGCGCGGATGTCCCCGCCCCCCCACTCCTCGCAGGTCACGCGGCGCGCCCGGCCTCGGAGGTCCGGGAAGAAGAGCCAGTCGTCGCAGGCGCTCTCGACGGGGCGGCGGTTCCCCCAGTCGTAGTCCGCCTCGCTGTTCGGGGCGAAGTGGACGTTGCCGACGGCCGCCCTCCCGGGCGCGACCTTGTCGTGGAGCGTGAAGCGGTTCCACGCGTGGGTCTCCTTCGCCTCCCAGGGGCCGAGCCGCTCGAAGACATGCGCGAGGATCGACTCGGCCCGGTGGCCGTAGGACTCGAGCGCCTCGCCGACGCCGCGCTCGTAGTTGAACCCCATGAAGACGAAGCGGCGCTTCAGGCGCGGCTCCTCGGTCGGATCGGAGTTGCAGAAGTGGGCCCCCGGCCCCGCCATGTTCGACTCCCACCACCCGAAGTACGGGGCCCCCCACGCGAAGACCTCGTCGACCTTCCCCTCGTTCACCTTGCGGACCACGTCGGCGTCCTCGTACATCGCCGGATAGTCGACCCCGTCGGGCTCCCGCCACTTCGACCGCCCCTCGAAGCAGGCGAGGAACGACTCGTCGTCGTAGGCGAACCCGTCCCGCTTCACGGGCCAGCGGTCGAGGAGAATCCTCTCGACGACCTCGTACTGCACGCTCCCGCCGCTCGCCCGGCGCAGGTCCCCGATCAGCTCGCGGTTGAGCCGCTCGGGGTCGCCCCACCCGCAGACCTCGTGGAGGCGCTTCCCTCCCCGCGACTCGATGACGGGGTCGTAGACGAGGAGGAGCACCTTCGGCTTCACCCTCCAGTCGGCCTGCGGGCGCGCGGGAGGGGGCTCCCCCGGCTCGAAGACGAGGAAGTACTGGTGCTCGAGGAAGGTCGGCTCCTCGACGAGGCGGAACCCCGCCGCCTCGATCTCCGCCAGCTCCTCCTCCCGCTCCATCTTGTGCTCGGGGGGAGGACCGACGGGGAGCTTCCTCTTGAAGTAGTCGATGACGACGAGGCGGCCGCCGGGCCGCAGGCATTTCCGCAGCTTCCCGAGGTAGCGGGGGCGGTCGCCGAAGTGGTGGTAGGTGTCGCAGACGAAGAGGAGGTCGATCCGCCCCGACGGGAGCCGCGGGTCGTCGACGGGGGCGAGGACGGGGACGACGTTCTCCAGCCCCTGCTCCCGCGTCCTCTCGTTCAGCCGGTCGAGCTGGGCGGGCTCGACGTCGACGGCGTAGACGATCCCCTGCGGCACGGCACGGGCGAGCCGCGTCGTGAAGTACCCCGGGCCGCATCCGAGGTCGGCGACCGTCGCGTCGGGTGGGAGGCGGAGCGCGGCGACCACCTCGTCGGGCCTCTGGTAGGCGTCGCGCTTGGGGTCCTCGAGCGACCGGATGTACCCCTCGACGTCGGCCGGGCCGTGCGGATCGCGGTTGCGCGGCCGGCTCGCCGCGCGCGACTCCTGG
>CBRGOK010000750.1:0-2054 GCA_967798035.1 uncultured bacterium | reverse complement strand
CGGCGGGACGCACACGCAACGCACGGGCGAGCTGGGGCTGTTCAGGGTGACGGCGGAGCGCGGCGTCTCATCCGGGGTTCGCCGGGTGGAGGCCCTCAGCGGAGAAGCGTCGCTCCACCGCTTCCGTGAGGACGCGGCGATCCTCTCGCACCTCCAGCAGCTCTTCAACGTGGATCGGGCCGCCCTTCCCGAGGGGGTCGAGCGCCTCCTTCAGCAGAACCGTACCCTCGGCCGCGAGGTCGAAAAGCTCAGGCTGCGCCTCGCCACGGCGGGCGAGGGCGAGTCGGCGCCCCGAATCCACGAGGTGGGCGATGTGAGGGTTCTCCCTCTCTACGTCGAGGGGGTCGACAAGAAGGGACTGCGGGAGCTGGCCGACCGCCAGCGGGGACAGGTAGGCCGGGGCGTCATCGCGCTGGGGACGAACCCGGAGCCCGACCGCGGCATGCTGCTGGTGGCGGTGAGTCGCGATCTGGCCGGGAAGCTCGATGCACGGATCATCGTGGGAGAGCTGGCGAGGGAGTTCGACGGACGCGGAGGCGGGAGAGCCGACCTGGCCGAGGCGGGCGGCCGCTCCACCCCCGAGGGGATCCGGCGGGCGCTGGGGCGGGTCCCCGACGTGGTCCTCAAGCAGATCCAGGGGGCGAAGCCATGAAGGCGTCCTCGAGAGGCCCAAGGAAGTCCCGTCTCCTCGGCGGCGCCGTCCTGCTCCTCTGCCTCTCGGCCGGCATCCCGGCGAGATGCGAGACGATTTATTACCAAAAGAACAAGGACGGATCGATCCGCCTGACCAATGCGCCCGACGGTCCCGGCTATCATACGTTCCTGAGCACGGGTCGCTACCCCTCCTCAGGGGGCGCCTCCTCCGGACTCTACGCCGAGCCGATCGGCCGTGCAGCCAGCCGCTACGGGGTCGACCCGGCTCTGGTCCGCGCCGTGATCGCCGCGGAGTCCAATTTCAATCCAAGGGCCGTCTCACCCAAGGGCGCGCGCGGCCTGATGCAGCTGATGCCTTCCACGGCACGGCGGTTCGGCGTGAAGGACATCCACGACCCGCTCCAGAACATCGAGGGCGGCGTGCAGTACCTCCGCCACCTTCTGGATCTTTTCGAGGGTGATTTGGTGCTCGCCCTCGCGGCCTACAACGCGGGGGAGGGGGTGGTCCAGGGTCGGGGCCGCGTGCCCGACTACCGGGAGACCCGGGAGTACGTGGACCGGGTGCTGACCCGGTACGGTCGCGGAGGAGTCGGCGCGGGAAGCGCCTCGGCCGGAAGAAAACTGCTGCCCGCCACCGCGCCGGCCAAGCAAAAGGCCCCGATTTACAGGACCGTTTCGTCCGAGGGAGCCCTCGTTTTTAGCGATAGCCCGGTCCGGAGGCCCGTGAACGACTGACAGCCGGCCGCCCGGATCCGAACTCGGGATCGGGAATGCCCCCCACCGGCGACGCGAGGCGCATGAGACCGCGGCCGAGGAGCGGCGTCCCCGGTCGGGTCGAGAGCGGGAGATTGACGCGCCGACTGGCGCGGCTCCCCCGGGTGGAGCTTCATCTTCATCTCGAAGGGAGCGTCTCCCTCCGTCGCCTGCGCCGTCTCTGGGAGCGGGCCGGCCGCGACCCTTCGCTTCCCTCCGATCCGGCGATCCTCTATCACCATCGGTCCTTCCCGGAGTTCCTCCGGCACTTCGCGCAGCTCTCGCAGGCCATCCGCGAGCCGGAGGACCTGGGGGAGATCGTCGGCGATCTCGCCCGTGCGCTGCGGCGACAGGGAGTCGTCGCGGCCGAAGTTTTCTTCTCGCCGGTCCTCTTCACCCGCCGCGGACTCCCCTTTCCCGAGATGCTCGACGCCATCGAGGAAGCGGCCCGGCAGTCCACTCGGGAGGGTGGGCCGGAACTGCGCTGGATCCTCGACGGGGTCCGCCAGTGGGGTCCCCGAGGCTTCGAAGAGCTCCTCGACTGTGCACGCGCGGGCCGGGGAAGGGTGCTCGGGGTGGGGTTGGGAGGGGATGAACGGTCGGTGCCGGCGGAGCAGTTCGCGGGGCTCTTCGAGGAGGCGCGGCGG
>CBRGOK010000749.1:0-2058 GCA_967798035.1 uncultured bacterium | reverse complement strand
CGCGCGACGGTCTCGTCGGAGAGCTTCTTCGAGTCGTCCACCTCCCCGCGAGCCATCGACGAGCGCTGTCGCGGGGTCGCGTAGACGGCGGCGACGACGAGGGGGCCGAAGTAGTCCCCCTTCCCCGATTCGTCGGTCCCGATCGCGTCGGGATCGAGGGCCGCCGCGCGCTTGGGGACGGGCACCGCCTCGGCGAGCCGCGAGCCGAAGGCCCGCGCCTCCGCCCCCTGCACGACGAGCTTCCCGCTCCCGTAGAGCGTGACGGCGAGGTCGGGACGGGTCCCCGCGACGAGGGCGTGCGGGAGGGTGCGCGGCGCGAACCCTTCCCCGGCCAGCCGGTCGGCGAGCTCGCGCGCCCGCGCCGGATCGAACTTCCCGACGAACGTCTCCTGGGTCACGGGGCGCCTTGTAGCCGCCGCCGCTGGAACCGACAACGCACCGCGCCCCTCAGTCGAAGAGTCCCCGCTCCGGCGCCGGAGCCGGAGCCCCCTCCGCGGTCGCGATCCGGCGCAGCCGCTCGAACGCCGCGAGGAGCGGGAAGGGGACGGCCACCTTCCCTCCCTCGAGCTTGGCGCGGATCGAGAGGGCGTTCGCCGGCGCCTGCCCGCGGAAGTGGTTGTTCGCGACCAGGTAGGTCTCCCCGGCGCGGGCGGCGATCGCCCTCGTCCGCTCGACCCACTCGTCCTCCTCGGCCTCCGTGTAGAGGTAGTCGTACTTCTCGTCGCGCCCCGCGGAACGGGAGAACCACGCCGCCTCGTTGCGGCCGTGCAGGCGCGCGTAGCCGATGGGCCCTGTGACCCGGGAGGCCGGGCGGATCGAGTCCCGCGCGAGGGGGAGGTCGATGTTGCAGAGGGAGTAGCCGAGGCGGGTCACCCGCTCGATCCCCTCGGGGTCCACCCAGGAAGCGTGACGGACCTCGAGGACGCGCGGGAGCCCCTCGAAGGCCTCCGCGAGCCGCGCGAGCCGGGCCTCGTGCGCGGGGGTCCGCGCGAAATGCCACGGGAACTGGAAGACGACCGCCCCGAGGCGCCCCGCCGCTCGGAGCGGTTCGAGCGCCGACCGGAAGGCCCCGACCTCCGAGGCCGGTGCCTCGTCCTCCTCCGCGTGCGTGAAGCCCTCCCACGCCTTCGCCGTGAACCGGAATCCGGGGCGGTCCTCCACGACCCGCGCCCACCGCCCGGCCGTCGCGGTAGGAGGGATGCGGTAGAAGGTGCTGTTCACCTCGATGCAGTCGAAGTGCCCGGCGAGGTAGCGCAGGGGATCGAAGCCGCGCGGCTTCTTCGCCGGGTAGACGACCCCCTCCCAGTCGCGGTAGGACCAGCCGGCGATCCCGACCCGGATGGCGCCCGCGCTCACCCCGCGGGCCCGGTCGGACGTCCGAGGGCGGCCTCCGCCATCGCCTGCGCCTCGTGGATGCTCCGCTCGATCCGGCGGACGTACCCCTCCAGTCCCTCCTCCCCCTCCTCCCGAGGCACCTTGACCGGCTCGCCGAACGCGTAGGCGACCCGCGCGAAGGGTCGGGGGATCGCGAATCGGTCCCAGGACTTCGCGCGCCAGGCGGGGCTCACGGCGATTCCCGAGGGGAGCACGGGCACGCCCAGCGCGCCGGAGAGGAAGGCGACCCCGGGCTTTGCGACGCCCCTCGGACCGCGCGGCCCGTCGGGGGTAATCCCGAAGTCACACCCCCCGTCGAGGTCCATCAGGCCGAGGAGTCCGGCCACGCCTCCCCGCGTCGTCGAGCCGCGGATCGGCCGGAATCCGAGCCGACGGACGATACGCGCCATCACCTCGCCGTCCCGGTGGAGGCTGATGAGGAGTCCGATGCCGCGACCGCGGTGGGTGTACGCCGGGAGGAGGGATCCGCCGTGCCAGAAGGCATAGATGACCCGGCCGCACACGCGCCGAGCCCTCTCCTCGACCTCGGGATTCACGAACCGGACGCGCAGCGTGGAGCCCAGCGCGCGCACGATGAGCGGTCCCGCGAGCGACGCCAGCCAGACCCGGAGCGCCTTTTTCTTGGTCAAGGGGTGGGCCCCGCCCGGGCCGAACTACCGGGCG
>CBRGOK010000748.1:0-2061 GCA_967798035.1 uncultured bacterium | reverse complement strand
GGACGAGAAGAAGTTCGACAAGGAGGAGTGCGCGCCGCCGATCCAGCTCGAGTGCAACGTGCACCCGTGGATGAACGGGTTCTGCGGCGTCTTCTCCCACCCGTTCTTCGCCGTCACGGGCGACGACGGGACCTACGCGATCTCCGGGCTCCCTCCCGGCGACTACGAGATCGTCGCGTGGCAGGAGTCGACCCGGCTCCTCGACGGTCCCAAGACGGAGAAGGTCACGCTCGGGCCGAAGGAGTCGCGCTCGCTCGACTTCACCTTCAAGGTGAAGTGAGGAGTCACCCTCCCGCGACCTCGATCCGGACCTCCGCCTTCCCTTCGACCGGGAGCCGGAGCGCCGTGTGCTGGTCGAGGTCGTTCCGCTCGACGGAGAGACCGGCGCGGCGGCCGTCCACGCTCGCGCCGAGGACCTCGACGCCCCCCGGGAAGGCGGGGGCGAGGAGGACCTCGAGCGGTCGCGGCCCCCTGTGGTCGAGGGAGACGTGCAACCCTCCCCCCTCCCGCTGGAGGAGGAGGTCGACTCCGTGGTCTCCGACGGCGAGCCCCTTCAGGGCGAGGCTCCTCCACTCGGCGGGAAAGTGGGGGGCGACGACGAGCCGGTCGGCGGGGGCGTCCCCGCCGAGGCCGAGCAATCCCTCGAGGAGGGCGGACCCGGTGGGAGCGGGCGACGCGGCCTGGTGCGGGCAGCCCCCGGCAAGTTCTCCCGTGTCTCCGTCGAGGGCCTCGGGGAGGCAGCCGAGCGCGCCCTTGCGCAGGAGGCCGAGGTTCGAGCGCAGGTGCGCGAGGGCGGCCTCGGCGCGGTGATGCCGGTATTCCGCGAGGGAGACCCACCCCGTGAAGAGGGGCCACACGCTCCCCTCGTGGGCGCCGCGCGGGTCGTAGGCGGGGTGGTCGTTCGGCAGGAACCGCACCCCCGAGGGGGTCGTGTATCGGGGACCGGCGACCCCGTCGAGGAAGGCGCCCGCGCGATCCGGATCGAGGAGCCCGAAGAGGGCGGCGACCGCGGCCTCGATCGTGGGGGTCGGGTCGAGGGAGCCGTCGGCGCGGATCGCGGACGCGAGCCGTCCCTCCCGAGGATCGAGGAACCGCTCGGCCAGGAGCGCCCGGACGCGGCCGGACTCCCGCGCGCACCGCGCCGCGAGCGCGGACTCCCCCGTCGCCTCCGCGATCGCCCCGGCGCAGCGCAGCGCCTCCGCCCAGCACGCGTTCAGATAGAGGGTGGCGCGGATCCTCCCGTGGAGCGGCCCTCCCTCGACCCAGCCGTGACCGACGCCGGCGTTCTCGATCAGGCCGTCGCGCTCCGTCGAGGAGCAGAACTCGAGGGCCCGCCGGATCGCCTCCCGGTGCCGCGCCGCGAAGGGGAGGTCCCCGCTCCATCGCAGGTAGCGCTCGACGGCGATCAGGAAGAGGGGGGTCGAGTCGGCGGCGTCGTAGTGGACCGCGCCGCTCGGCGTCGCCTCGTGGAGGATCTTTCCGGAGGGGTCCTGGAGGCGGATCGCGGCCTCGAGCGCGCCGAGGACCGCCTCGCGCATGCCGAGGGCGAGGAAGGCGGGTGCCGCCCAGAACGCATCCCGCGCGATGAACCAGTCGTGGCCGCGGCGCCCCGCGTTCCGCCCCGGGCGCGTCGTCTGGAATCCGGCCGCGATCGCCCTCCCGATCCGGGGAGGGTCCGACACGAAGGGGGCGAGCTTCGCCGCGGTCCAGGCGAAGGCCTCGTCGAAGGCGGGGTCCCCGCTCTCGATCGAGAGGCCCGCTCCGAAGAATCGCCGGCCGCGGTCCGCGGCTGCGGCGAAGACCTTCTCCCCTCGACTCCAGGTCGCCTCGAGGACCTCGAGGGCGTCGAGGTGGCCTCCGTCCGAGCCCGCGACGACGGCTCGGAGGCCCCGGAAGTCCGGGCCGCCGAACCGCGCCCGGAACTTCACGCACGCCGCCTCCCCGCTCCCGTCCTCGACCCGCGGCGGCTCGAGGGGGGGGCGATCGAAGCCGAGGGCGACGGCGAATCGGTCCTCGCCGTCCCACACGCCGAAGGCGTTCACGCGGGCGGACCACGCGTGG
>CBRGOK010000747.1:0-2063 GCA_967798035.1 uncultured bacterium | reverse complement strand
AGAGGAGCTCCCCTTCCCCCCGGGCCGGATGCAGGTGGAGGCCGAGGACCCTCGAGGGGTCGGAGGAGGGGGAGAACCATCCCGCGACGAGCGGGGCTTCCGTCCCTGCCGGCACGACCCGCACGGCGAGGTTCCCCTCCCCTCTCCTCTCGAGCGACGCCTGTAGGTTCGTCGGATCGCGCCGCAGCCGGATCTCGCTCACGGTCGCGTAGAGCCCGGAGACCTTATGGAAGGCGAGGGCCAGCCGGCCCTCCCGGATCGACTCGCGGGGGAGGCGGTAGGCGTAGGTCCGGGCGAGGTGCGTCACGGTGAGGGGGCCGTGGATCTCGAGGTCTCCGGCGCGCAGGCGCTGGACGACCGGACGGACGACGTATTCGACGAAGTCCCCCGCGATCGCGTCGTCGTAGGTGACATCCCCCGAGGCGTAGGTCACCTCGAGGCGCATCGGGACGGAGGGGTCGAGGCCGCCAACCTCGACCTCGACCCGCTCGCCGTCCACACTCGCCGTGTAGGGCGCGAGGGGCCAGCCGAAGAGGAAGTTCGGATGGAACGACGCCCCCCTCCGGACGGAGGACTCGGACGCCGGGTGACCGCAGTCGACGTAGGCGATCGTGTCGGACGAGAAGGCGGACTTCGGGAGGAGGTACCGGGGGAGGAGGAGCCCGAAGGAGAAGACGAGGCCGGCGAGTCCCGCCGTCGCGCCGAGGGGAAGCCCGATCGCGTCCGCCCGGACGCGCAGCGCCGCCGGCAGCCCGGCGGCGAGGATCGCTCCGAGGAACCCGACGCCGGGGAAGAGGAGCCGGCCGGGGAGCGAGGGGACGGAGAGGTTGCCGGCCGCGACGAGGAGATAGAAGGAGGCCCCCGCCACGAGGGAGAGCGCGAGGGGGGAAGCCTGGTCGGGCGCCTCGGCCTGGACGCCTCTGTGGAGTACGCGGAGGCAGGCGCCGAGGACCGCCGCGGCGAAGAGGAATCCGAAGGCGAGTCGCACGATCCGCCCCGCGTTCCATCCCGGCTCCGGCTCCCAGGAGGCGAAGAGGAGGTCCCCGATCGAGGAGTCGAGAAGGCCCCACGTCTTCGGGCCGGGGAAGAAGATTCCTCCCCAGGTCTGGACGATCCCCCCGACGCCGAGGGGTTCCCCGAGGCGGACGAGGTTCCGCACGACCCACGCCCCCGCGACGAGGATCCAGCCGCCGAGGAAGAGCCCCGTCTCGACGCGCGGCCTCGCCCCCTCCCGCCTGCGCCGGAGGAAGAGGGCGAGGAGCCCGATCGGGAGGAGGACGACGGCGTTCGCCTTGACGAGGTAGCCGAGGCCGGCGACGGCGCCCGCGAGGCGCGGGCGGAACCTCCCCCCTGCGGAGAGTCCGCGGAGAAGGAGCCAGGCGGCGGCCGCCCCGGCCGCGACCGAGGCCGCGTCGTTGTTCGCGATCGCCCCCTGGAGGAGGAAGAGAGGATTGAAGGCGAAGAAGGCGGCCACCCCCGCCGCGGCGCGGGGCGAGTCCGGCTCGACCAGCAGGGCGCAGCGCCGGACGAACAGGAGCGCGACCGCCGCGCAAGCGATCGAGAGGAAGCGCATCGCGAGGAGGGAGGCGCCGGAGACGTCGGCGCGGAAGTACTTCTCCCGGCGACCGAGGGAGATCTCCCCGACGAAGGGGCCGGGGAGGGCGACGGAGGCCGGGAGGTGCGGGGCGATCCGCTCCGTCCCCTCGACCAGGACCGCCGCCACGGCGTAGTAGAGCGGGGGGTGCTTGTCGTTCCCCACCTGGTCGAGGAACGGATCCGGTATCCGCCGCTCCCGCCGAAGGAACTCCTCGTAGATCACGTGCAACGCCTCGTCCGTCCCCGCGTAGGGGGGGAGCGCGAGCGCGAGGTACGACTCGAGGAGGAGGAAGGGGACGAGGACGAGGGCGAGCGGACGGCGCAGCGGCGACATCCGCGGGGGCTAGCCCCTCCGGGACCCCGGCGCGCCCGGGTCGTACCCGTGGGGGAGGATCGGCGGAGGGGTCGCGGGGGGCTCGGCCGGAGGCCGCCGTTCGAGCGACTCGATGCGCGACCGCAGCGAGCGG
>CBRGOK010000746.1:0-2065 GCA_967798035.1 uncultured bacterium | reverse complement strand
GCGCGCCCTACAGCGTCTGGTGGAGGAGCGGCACGACCATCCTCTGGATGTGGTCTGGGCTCGGCCGCCGGGTGGCGACCGCGGGGCCGCGGTGGCTCCCCTCCTCGGGGAAGATGTCGGAGCCGGTGACGACGGCCGGCGTGTGGATCCTCTCCCTCAGGTTGAGGAAGCGGTCCCGGTTGAAGTCCCACCAGAGCTGCCACTTGTCGAGCGGCGGACCGAGGTCCACCCCGCCGGGGGTTCGCGACCCGGCTCCGCCCCCGCCGGGGGTCGACGGTCCCGGCCCCGCACCCGGAGAGGAGGGTCCCGGCGTAGCGGGTCCGGGAAGGGCGTGCCCCGGCGTCGAGGGTCCTCCCAGGGAGGGGCCGGGCGTTGCAGGGCCGGGGTTTCCCGCGCTGGGCGGGACGAGGTCCTCGGGACCGCGATAGGTTCCCCCGTGCCCGAGGGAGACTCGGCCGAGGCCGAGAACGCCGGCACCGAAGAGTGCGGCTGCAATCAGGACGCGATCCATCGTCGTTCCTCGCTGGAGGCCATGGCCGTCCGGGGAGCGGCGGACGTCCGATCGTTCCGGGGGTCCAGAGGCAAGGCGCGGGCCGGAGGGACGGGGGCCGTCCCCAGGGGGAGGAGGTTTCGGGGAGGACCCGCCGCATTCCGGGAACGAAACGCGAAGGGAGGTGGGCTCCCGAGGCCGAAACCGGGAGATCCCCCGCCGGTTTAATGTCCGGGCCCCGGAAACCGGGGAAGGCATGACGAACCACCTCCTGCGCCTGCTCCTCGCGGTCCCCGCGACCTCCCAGGAGGGGGTCGTCTCCGTCGACCCGGTCTTCTTCGAGGATCGGATCGCGCCCCTCGTGCGCTCGACCTGCGCCACTTCCGGGTGCCACGGAGGCGCCTCGGGCGCGGGGAACCTCCGGTACGAGCAGGCCGGTTTCGCGGGCGAGTTCACCGACGAGCAGCACCGCGCGAACCTCGCCGCCTCCCTCGCCTTCGTCCGCCCGGGAAGGCCCGAGGAGAGCCTCCTCTACCGCAAGTCGATCGCCGAGTCCGACGGCGGCCTTCCCCACGGCGGCCGCTCCTACGCCCTCGCCAGGGATTCCGAGGAGGCGAAGGCCCTCGCCGCCTGGATCCGGGGCGAGAGGCTCGCGGGAATCGCGCCGATCGCCGATTCGACGGGGCCCGCGAGCGCGCCGCCCGGCTCGCGCGTGCGCCTCGACGGATCGGGGAGCCGGGACCGGCGCGGGGCGCCCCTCGCCTTCCGCTGGACCGTCGCGTCTGCGCCGGAGGGGAGCAGCGCGCGCGTGGAGGACGCGGAGAAGCCCCTAGCCTCCTTCGTCCCCGATCGAGCGGGGATCTACGACCTCCTCCTCACCGTCCGCAACGGAGAGGCCGTGGCGAGCGCGCATCTGCCGCTCTCGGTCGAGCGCCCTCCCTTCGTCCGGATCGAGGCGGAGGAGGGGACGCTCGCCGCCCCGTTCGAGAGGGTCCCCGACGCCTCGGCGTCCGGAGGCGCGTTCCTCTCCGTCTCGTCCGGGGAAGCGGGCCGGGCCGAATGGGGATTCGAGGTCGCCGAGGAAGGGGAGTACGACCTCTGGGTCCGGAGCCGGGCGGGACAGGGGGCGGCGCTCGCCTTCTCGATCGACGGCGCCGCGCCGACGAGGTGGGAGGTCCTCCCCGCGGAAGGGTGGATCTTCTCTCCGGTGGCGTCGGGCGCTTCGGGGGGGGCCGCGCGCCGCAAGGTCGTCTCCGGGAAATGGGAGCAGCGGGACGGCGTCCTCATCGGATCCGCCGCGCGAGGCCGCCCCGCCCAGCTCGACCTCGACGCCCGGATCCCCGAAGGTTCGATCGAGATCGTCGCCCGGCCCGATTCCCCCGACGGCGGGGCCCTCGTCCAGATCGGGTCCCCCGATCGACGCGTGAAGGCCTGCGCCGGATTCGAGTCGGGGAAGGCGATCGTCGCCGCGGGCCTCGGCGAGCGGCGGCGGATCCTCGGCGAGGCGCCGGCTCCGCCGAGGGAGCCGGGCGAGCCCCTCTCGTTCCGGGTCGCGGTCGAGCGGGGCCGGATCCG
>CBRGOK010000745.1:0-2068 GCA_967798035.1 uncultured bacterium | reverse complement strand
GAAGCTCTTCTTCCGCGGCCGGCCGGCGAAGCCCCTCGCGGAAATCCCCTCCGGCGGCGCCTCGCGCGTCGTCGAGGTCCCCTACCGGAAGTACCGCGCCTACGGGACGGCGAGCGTGGTCGACGTCTCGGTCGGCGGGAAGACCGCGAGCGTCCTCGTCGACACCGGGGTGCAGTCGGTCCTCCACCTTTCAATGAAGGGCCTCGTCCGGCTCGGCCTGCCGACCGGGCCGGGGGAGTGGCTGGCGCGCGGGGCGGTTCCGTTCCGCTACGGCGGCGTGGGAGGGATCGGCGGGACCGACCTCCTCGTCCGTCTCGAGTCGCTCTCCCTCGGCCCCGTCACCTTCGAGCGGCCTTGGGTCCAGCTCACGGGCCTTGGCGACCCGAAGCCTCCCGAGGTCGAGTTCGAGGGGCTGCTCGGCGCGGGCGCCTTCCTCCCCTTCGCGCGCGTGGGCCTCGACGAGTCGAGGAAGGTCCTCGAGCTCGATCCCGGCCCCGACGTCCGCGCCGGCCCCGAAGGGGGCCTCGTCGTCCCCGATCCCGGCGAGTTCCTCGGCCTCGTCCTCGAGGGTCCCGATCCCTCCGCGCGGGAGGAGCCCGGCTGCCTCCCCAGGGTGGTCGAGGTCTCTCCCGGAAGCCCCGCCGACCGCGCTCGCGTCCGGGTCGGGGAGCGCCTCCTCACGGTCGAGGGCCTCCCCTGCATGTTCGCCTCGCCCTCGGCCTTCAACCGGAAGCTCTGGCCCCGGGCCGGGGGAAAGGTCTCGCTCGCGTTCGCCGCGCCGGACGGGAGCGGCTTCCGAGCGGTCGCGCTCCCGTAGGGGGGATGTCCCGACGGGGGCCCGCGAGGGCGCCGGGCGGGAGTTCAGGAACTGCCGCGGCCTTGGCAAACGTGGCCACGAGGGCTACTTCTCAGGCACATGCGCACGGTGGCGACGAAACGGCTCAAGGACCGCCTCTTCCACTATCTGCGGCTCGTGCGGGCGGGGGCGCGCTTCGTCGTGACGGGCCGCGGCCGTCCGATCGCCGTGCTGCGGCCCCCCGAAGCGCAGCGCGCCTGCGGCGACCGGGAACGGGCATGGATCGAGGCCGCCGCGCGAAGGCTCGTCACGCTTCCCCTGGGCACGGGATTCGCTGGCTTCCGGCCGATCCGCCTACGCCGCGGGGCGAGGGTCTCCGACGCCGTGATGGAGGACCGGCGCTGATCGTCCACCTCGACACGAGCGTCCTCGTTCAGAGGTACCTCGGCGAGCCGCGTAGCGGAGAGACTCTTTACTCTTCGTTCCAGGTTCCCCGCCTGCGGTGTCGCGGATCGCCCACCTCGACGCGGCGGGGCCTTCGTGCGGCGCGCCCGAGAGGGGACGCTCCGTCACGCCGATCTCGACTTTCTCCTCGAGCCGCTGACCCGGGACATGGAGGAGTACCGCGTCGTCGAGATCACGCCGGGGTTCCGCAAGCGGGCGGTCCGCGACCTGCCGCCGCGCGTGTTCGACGCCCGGCGCCTCGCGAGGGCACTCAGCAAGCGCCCGACACGAACCTCGGGGTATCGTCCACCTATCGCCTGCCGGAGGAGCTTGCGTCGCCGGCGGCCCCCAACCCGGATCCTCCCCCTGTCCCGAGCACTCCCGGGGAGGGGGGGGGGGACTTGTGCCGCGAGGCCCAGCCCTGTACACCGAGGTCACCGGATCGGTCTGCCCTCTACACTCCCTGACGAGACTTTCGCGCTCGCAGGCCGAAAAAAGGAATGCCGGATTCCGCAGACCTTTTCCCGGCTTACGCCCGTTCGGGAATCACGACCGGTGGTTTAGGCCCCTCAGGAGAACATCACGATGGCTCCCCTCAAAGGACGCTTCCCCTCGGTCAGTCCGCTCGCACTCTGCGCATGGCTTCTGATCGTGCAACCCGCCTGCAAGCGAGGCAGCTGCATTCAGCCTCCCGAGACCTATGTCAGCGACTCGACCGCCCTTGGTATTGCCCTCAGCCTGGAAAGGCTCCCCATCACGGCGGACATCAAGGCCGACTTTAAGAACACCCTCACCACACACTTTTCCACGTTGTCCGATCGGAACGCA
>CBRGOK010000744.1:0-2071 GCA_967798035.1 uncultured bacterium | reverse complement strand
TGGCCGCTCTCCTCTTCTCTGCCAGGTAGGCGGCCGTGGCCCATGCCTCGCACGCGTCCGTGATGAACGGAAGGTCAGGATGGAACAGCTCCGTCCCGAGGCCGATCGCGAACTCGGCCACCCCGCAGAGTTCCTTCCTCCGACAGTGCAGCATGACGACCCTCCACCGGACCGTCGGGTCCTCCTCGCATTCGTAGGACTCCACGATCACCCGGACACCCGGGAAACGGGCCTCGATCGTGTTCGCGAGGATGGTCAGCCGCCGGTCCTTCATCCGGTGGTCTCCAGAACGAACCTTTCGACCTCGCGGCGGCATGACTCGACAGCCAGGAATCCGACGGACCAGTGATTGTAGTCAGCCTTGTCGCGCAGGTCGCGCAGCGACCCGAAGAAACGCTCGTCTTCGGGCCGACCCCGCACTTCGGAGATCCGGGCCCGAACGGTCGGGTGACCCCATCGGCGGGCGCCGGGAATCGCCGCCGCGGGCGTGACTCCCCGGGACTCCAGCACGTGAACGCTGGCCTGGAAGACGGCGTAGTAGTAGCGGCTCGCGGCCGCGTCGTAGAGGCCGCGATCGAAGAGGAGGTTCCCCGCCCTGAGGTTCTGCAGCGCCTTCGCCTTAACGGGCCCGGCTCGCGCACTCCCCTCGGCTCGGGGAGGACGCGCGCCACCCGTAATGACGCGGAACCCGGATCCGGTTACGCGCCCGGGGAACTTTCCTCCCCCGGGGCGCGTTGCGCGGGGGAGGCGCTCTGGTAGCCTCCCGTCCCACCGGAAGGGGAGCCGCCTGCGCATCCTTGAAGCCGCCCTCGGGTCCGCTCCTCCTCGGCGTCGACGTCGGGACGACCTCCGCGCGCGCGGCCCTCTTCGACCTCGCGGGCCGGATGCTCGGCTTCGGCGAGAGGCCGATCGCGCTCTTCACCCGCGGGGCCGACCTCGCGGAGCACTCCACCGAGGACATCTGGCGCTCGATCCGGGCGGCGACCCGCGAGGCCCTCGCCCGCTCCGGCGCCGACGGCGGATCGGTCCTGGGCGTCGGCTTCGACGCGACCTGCTCGCTCGTCCTCCTCGGCGAGGGGGACCGGCCGGTTGCCGCGAGCCCGGGGGCCGAGCCCGACCGCAACGTCGTCGTCTGGATGGACCACCGCGCGGTCGAGGAGGCCGCCGAGATCAACGCGACCGGGCACCCCGCGCTCCGGCGCGTCGGGGGGGCGATCTCGCCGGAGATGGAGCCGCCGAAGCTCCTCTGGCTGAAGCATCGGAACCCCGAGACCTGGCGCGCGCTCGCCCACGCCTTCGACCTCGCCGACTGGCTCGCCTACCGCGCGACGGGGAACGACGCGCGGAGCCTCTGCACGACCGTCTGCAAGTGGCTCCACGACGGCCGCGACTTCGACGCCGGTTTCTTCGCCCGGATCGGCCTCGCCGACCTCCTCGATCGCGGGATCGCCGGTCGCAGGGTGGTCCCCCTCCTCACGGACCTCGGCCCCCTCACGGCGGAGGCGGCGGACGGGCTCGGGCTCTCGGTCCGCGCGCGCGTCGCGACGCCGATGATCGACGCCCACGCGGGAGGGTTCGCCGTCGTCGGGATCACGCCCGAGGGGAGGAGCCGACCCGAGTCGGTCCTCGCGCTCGTCCTCGGCACCTCCTCCTGTTTCATGGCGACCTCGAGGGAACCGACCTTCGTCCCCGGCGTCTGGGGCCCCTACCCGGGCGCCATGATCCCGGGCACCTCGCTCGGCGAGGGAGGGCAGTCCTGGTCGGGCGCCGCGGTCGACTTCCTCCTGCGCTGCCATCCGGCCTTCCCGACCTTCGATGCCGACGGGAAGGACCTCTACGCGACGCTCAACCGACGCCTCGCCTCGCTCGAGACCGAGCGCGGCCTCGACCTCGCCCGCGCGGTCCACGTGTTGCCCGACCTCCACGGGAACCGCTCTCCCCTCGCCGATCCCGCCGTGCGCGGCACGGTCGAGGGGTTCGACGGCGACGCCTCGGCCGACGGCCTCGTCCGCCTCTACGCCGCTGCCCTCGAAGGGGTCGCCCACGGCGCGAGGCGCGTCCTCGACGCTTT
>CBRGOK010000743.1:0-2077 GCA_967798035.1 uncultured bacterium | reverse complement strand
GGCGACATGGCCCGCGCGGGGGTCCCGATGATGGTCGGGACGGACCTCGCCAATCCCTACGTCTTCGCCGGGTTCTCCGTCCACGACGAGATCGGGAACCTCGTCGAGGCGGGGCTCTCCCCCGCCGAGGCCCTGCGCGCCGCGACGATCGTCCCCGCGCGCTTCTGCGGCGTGGATCGCCGCCTCGGGACGATCGAGTCGGGGAAGGTCGCCTCGATGGTCCTCCTCGCGGCGAACCCGCTCGAGGATGTCGCCAACACCCGGAAGATCGACTCGGTTTGGCTGCGCGGCCGGCGGTTCGACCGGGCCGCGCTCGACGGCCTGCTCGAGGAAGCGAAGAAGACCGTCGCCGCGGACGAGCCGGCCGGAGAGAAGAAGGTCGCCCTCGAGCTGCCGGGCGAGGTGATCCTGCGCGGGACGTACGCCGTGAAGTTCGGCCCCTTCCCCGCCGGGACCGAGGATTTCCTGATCACGAAGACGGCAAACGGGTACGAGATGATGGCCCACAACAAGCCGCAGGGCGGGCCGCAGTCTCCCTTCGTCGTCACCTGCACCGCGGGGCCGGACTTCGCCTTCCGGAAGGCGACGTACCGGCAGGACACCAAGACCCCCGTCGACGCCGCGTACGTCCTCGAGGGGGGCTCCCTCAAGGCAACGGCGAAGCGGGGGGAGAAGGCGCTCGAGCCGCAGAGCCTCTCCGTCGCGCCGGGCGACGCCGTCGGGACGCCGAGCTACGCCTCGGACTTCCTCACCCTGAACCATCTCAAGATGCGCGTCGGGGAGACGCGGGAGATCCAGTCGATCTCGTTCGGCTACCCCGACTGGAAGCCGCAGGCGGCTCCGCTCAAGGTCGAGCGGAAGGAGGACGTCGACCTCGCGCGCCCGGGCGGCGCGACGACCAAGGCCCGGCTCTTCAAGCAGACGCTCTCCGTCCAGGACATGACCTTCGCCTCCGACACCTGGACGGACGAGCGAGGGATCGTGCTCAAGACCGTGATGACGATGCCCTTCGGCCAATTGACCATCGAGCTGCAGCCATGAAAGAGCCGACCCCGGCTCCCTCCGCCTCCCGCGCCGACGCCCGCCGCGCGCGGGCGGCCGCGCGACTCACGCGGGAATCCCGAGGAGCGCCTTCGGAGGAAACCGCTCGATGAGTTCCCTCACGCGACGGGAGGCCCTCGACCTCCTCGCTCGAACCAGCCTCGCGGCCGCTCTGCTTCCGCGTTCCCCAGGAGGGAAGCCCATGACCCCTCGCTCCGGACTGAGCCCCCAGACCGCGCCCTCCGCTCCCGCCGCCTACCGCGGGGGACACGAGGTGAAGCCTCTCCCCTTCGACCCCGCGAAACTCCGGGGACTCTCGGAGAAGCTCCTCGTCTCCCACCACCAGAACAACTACGGCGGAGCCGTGCGGCGCCTGAACCAGATCGAAGCGCAGATCGCGGGCCTCGCGAAGGACGCGCCCCCCTTCCTGATGGGGGCGCTCAAGCGCGAGGAGCTGGTCGCCCGCAACTCGATGATCCTCCACGAGCACTACTTCGCCGGGCTCGGCGGCGAGGGGAAGGCGGACGGCCCGGCCCTCGAGCTGATCCGGGCGCGCTTCGGGACCTACGAGGCCTGGGAGCAGGACTTCCGGCTGACCGGGATGGCCCTCGCCGGGGGCTCGGGTTGGGTCATCCTCGCGTGGGACCCGCACGAGAAGGCCGCGCACAACTTCTGGGCCCTCGACCACACGACGAACCTCGCCGGAGGGGTCCCCCTCCTCGTCATGGACATGTACGAGCACGCCTACCACATGGACTACGGCGCGAACGCGAAGGGGTACGTCGACGCCTTCTTCGCGAACCTCGAGTGGCCCGAGGTGAACCGGCGGATCGCCGGGCTGCCCCAGGGGAGGTGAGCGGGCCCCTCGCGCGCGCCGTCGGCATCCCCCTCGTCCTCGCCTCCGCGAGGGCCACGGCGCAGGAGGCCGCCCGGCCGGTCGCCCGGGCGCTCCGGATCGGCCGCGAGGAGGCGCCGCGGATCGACGGGGACCTGTCCGAGCCGGCCTGGTCGCGCGCGCCGGAGATCGGACCCCTCA
>CBRGOK010000742.1:0-2080 GCA_967798035.1 uncultured bacterium | reverse complement strand
CTCGAGCGCGAGCGCCGCGCCGCGGCCCCCCCCTACGCACGGGCGCTCGACGCCGCGGAGGGGCGCGGGAAGATCGAGGTCCCGGTCGTCGCGTTCTCGCCCGCCGGCTCGGAAGGAGCCGCGGTCCTCGTCCTCTGCGTCCAGGCGTCCCGGCTCGAGCAGGACCCGGCATGGAGGCTCGCCTGCGCCTTCTGGGGGGCCGTTCGCGGAGCCTACGGCGATGGCGCCGCCCCGGGAGAGGTGGGCGGCCTCCTCGCCCTCCGGGTCGACCGGTTCCGCGGGGAAGACGGGGAGCGGGAGTTCCTCGCCTACGCTCTCGACGAGGCGATCGCGACGCGCCCATCCCTCGCGCGGTGGGGCGTCGCGTTCGCGCTCGAGGTGGCGCCCGTGGAAGCGCCGAACTTCGCGCCGACGGGCGGAGAAGAGGGGGACAGGACCGATCCGCGCCCGCTTCCGCCCGCCACGGGCGGATCCCTCCGGGAGATCGCCTCGAGGCTCGGCCTCGCCCTGCACGACGCGTTCGAAGCGGCTCACGGCAGGGGCCTCGCCGGTCCCGACGACTTCCTCGACGCCGGTTCCGAGGAGACGCTCCGAGCGCTGTTCGGCCTCGAACGGCAGCCCGCCGCCTCCCCGGTGCCGCCGGCCACCGTCCAGCCTGCGACGCCCCGGACGGAGGCATCGGCACGGGGCGTCCCGGAACGGATCCTGGGGAAGCTCCTCCGCGACCACCGCATCGGCGGGAGGCACACGGCCGTCGAGAACGTCTACGGTCACCACTTCGCCGACCACGAGAAGATCGAGGCGAAGGAGGCGGTCGAGATCCTCGTTCGCGACGGGATCCTCCTCGAGAAGAGGAACGAGGGTCAGCGGCACGTGTCGGTGAACCCGCGAAGGCTCGCGGAAGCGAGAGCCATCGCGGAGGGGGAACTCCATCCGGCATCGTGACTCGCGCCGGGGAGCGGCTCCGATCCCCCGCATTCCACCCGGGCGCACGAGACGAACTCCCGACGCCCCCGTCTCCGGCCCGATCGGTCCCCAGGCAACCTGCGAAGTTCCTCTGGGTGCGGAACTGACGTCGTCCCTCGCGCCCCGGGATCGTCGCCGGGCGAACCGGGCGCGCGGCTCCTGCCAGGGATCGCCGGGCTCGCCGATGATCGCGCGGATGCGCGCCTCGAGGTCGGCTGAGGAGGCCGAGGCGCTCGAGGATCCCGCGCAAGCCCTCGCGAGATTCTCGGCGGCTTGACTTCCAGGAGGGCGGGACGAAGATACCGCCGGCAGGAGCAACGGAGGGAGTCCAGGATGGAGGACCTGAAGGCGAAGGCTCTCGTGAGCCTCGAGGCCCAGCCGGCTCGATGATCGATAAGGGATTCGTGGATCCCGCCGCGAGCCGGTACCACTTCGCGATGTTCCAAGCGGCCGTGCACGCCCTGGAGACGGGACGCGGCATGCGGCCTGGCGACCTCCGGCTCGGGGCGGAACGGTGGGGACACGACATGGTCTGCGGAAACGCGAGATTGCTGAGGGGCTCGAGGGAGGATGAACGTCTCCTCCGAGCGCTCCGGGGACTTCGAGAGCGGGCCGACTACGAGCCGATTCCCGTGGAGAAGGCGGCTGTCGAGGGCCGGAAGGAGGAAGTGGCGGCCTTCGTCCGGGGGATTACCGCGTCGTGACGGACGACCGGATCACCCTCCTCGTCGGAGAGATCGAGTCCCGGTACCCGGGGACCCGCGTCGAGCTGCGTCCCACCTCGGACGAAGAGGATCCCGCGATCCGCGCGTTCCTCTGGATCCTGGAGGTGCCGGTCGAGAGGCTCTGCGAGGTCGAGGACCTCGCGATCGATCGGGCCCTCGACCTGTATGGGGACGACCCCCTCCCCTTCCACGTCACCGCGGCGAGCCCGGAAACGACCGCGAAGTACTTCCCCGCGCCGGCCTTCTCGATCTTCGCCGACTACCTGAGCCAGACCGTTTGGCTGCCCCAGCCTGTCCGCTCCGGGATCTCGCGGTCGCTCACGGCGTGGAACCTCCTCCTCCGTCACACCTGGGAGAACGCCCGCATCCAGCTCGCGCCCGGTCTCTGG
>CBRGOK010000741.1:0-2081 GCA_967798035.1 uncultured bacterium | reverse complement strand
AGAAGGCGCGCGACTTCCTGCGCGACAACCCCGACCTGATGGACGCCATCGAGGCGGGGCTGCGCGCGAAGCTCGTGCCGCCGCCCGCGCCCCGCGCGACCGCGGCGCCCCCTTCGTCGTCCGGCGGGGCGCCGGGCAAGGCCGTCCCCCCCCCGTCCTCCCCCCCTTCCCCCCCGTCCCCCCCTTCCATCGGGGCGAAGCCCCACGCGCCGAAAGCGGCCCCGGCTCCGGTGAAGACGGCCGGGGCGCGGGGGTGACCGGGGAGCGGAGCGGGAGCGGACGATGAGGGGGCGCGAGATCCGGGAGCGGTTCCTCCGTTTCTTCGAGGAGCGGGGGCACAAGCGCCTCCCCTCCGACTCCCTCGTCCCGAAGGGGGACCCGACCCTCCTCTTCACGGGGGCGGGGATGAACCAGTTCAAGGACATGTTCCTGGGGAAGGGGACCCTCCCCTGGAAGCGGGTCTGCACGGCGCAGAAGTGCCTGCGGGTGCCCGACCTCGAGAAGGTGGGCGCGACCCCCCGCCACCACACCTTCTTCGAGATGCTCGGGAACTTCTCCTTCGGGGACTACTTCAAGCGCGAGTGCATCCCCTGGGAGTGGGTGTTCTTCACGGAGGTGCTGGGGATCCCGAAGGGCCAGCTCGTCGTCTCGGTCTTCGAGGAGGACGGGGAGGCGGCGGGGATCTGGCAGGAGGTCGTCGGCCTCCCCCCGGACCGGATCTACCGGTTCGACGACCGGGAGAACTTCTGGCCGGCCGAGGCGAGGGGGAAGGGGCCGAACGGCCCCTGCGGGCCCTGCTCCGAGATCTACTTCGACGCGCGGCCGAGGGACCCGCTCCCGAACAACCGGGGGCTGCGCTCCCTCCCGGAGGAGCGGTTCGCGGAGATCGGCAACTGCGTCTTCACGCAGTTCGAGCGCCGGGACCCCGCGCGAGCGGGGGAGCCGGGGGTCCTCGAGCCGCTCCCGCAGAAGAACATCGACGTCGGCCTGGGGCTCGAGCGGATCACGGCGGTCCTCCAGGGGGCGCTGAACAACTTCGAGACGGACTTGTTCCGCCCGCTCCTGACGGCGATCGCCGAGCGCACGCGCCGCCGCTACGGGGCCGACCCGCTCGACGACATCCGGATGCGCCGGATCGCCGACCACGTCCGGGCGGGCGCCTTCTGCATCGCCGACGGGGTCCTCCCGGGGAACGAGGAGCGCAACTACGTCGTGCGCAAGATCGTGCGGCGCGCGATCCGGGACGGCTACGAGCTCGGGGTCGAGGAGCCCTTCCTCCACACCCTCGCCTCCGTCGTCGCCGCGACGATGGGGGAGGCCTACCCCGAGGTCGTCCAGCACCTCCACACCGTCGAGATCGCGATCTGCGCGGAGGAGGAGCGCTTCCGCGAGATCTACCGCCGCGGCCGCACCTTCCTCGACGCGCGCCTCGAGAAGGCGAAGACCTCGGGCGCGAAGGTCTTTGCCGGCTCCGACGCCTTCGAGCTCCACGACACCTACGGCTTCCCCTCGGACCTGACCCGGGTCATCGTCGAGGAGGAAGGGCTCCGCTACGACGAGGCGGGCTTCGAGCAGGCGATGGAGGAGCAGCGCCGCCGGGCGCAGGCGAAGTCGACGATCAAGGGGGAGGTCTTCGCGGGGGGCCCGATCGCGGAGTTGAAAGGCGAGAAGGTCCCTCCGACGCGGTTCGTCGGCTACGAGACCGACGTCGCGTCGGGCGAACCGGTGCTCGCGATCCTCGTGCCGGCGGGCGAGCGCGACTTCGCGGGCGGGACGCGGTCGGAGCGGCTCGCGCCGGGCGGCCCGGAGGCGGCCCTCCTCGTCGGCCGGAGCCCCTTCTACGCGGAAGGGGGGGGACAGGTCGGGGACCGCGGGACGATCCGCGCGGAGGGGGGGGGGACCTTCACGGTCACCGACTGCCGCGGCATCGACGGCTACACCCTCCACATCGGACGCCTGACGGAGGGCTCGATCCGCCGCGGCGAGAGGGTCGAGGTCCGGGTCGATCCCGACTGGCGCTGGCGGGTGACGAAGAACCACACGGCGACCCACCTCCTCCACAAGGCGCTCAAGGTGGTCCT
>CBRGOK010000740.1:0-2089 GCA_967798035.1 uncultured bacterium | reverse complement strand
AGGGGGGAGGGGCTCCGGGAGAGCCCCGGGGGGGAAGGCCTCGCGGATCGGACGGCGCGCGCGGGGGCCGGAGAAGGGTCCCGAGGAAGGAGGGGAGCGCCGACCTCAAACCGCTTGCGACTCCCGCACGAGATCGACGACGCGCGCCAAGGCTCGCTTGATTCTAGCCCCCTTTTTCGGCTGACAAGCGCCGGGGCCTTTCGCCCGGGTCAGGGGAGCACCGGCCGGATGTGGAGCTCGGCGAGCTGCTCCGGAGGGACGGTCGAGGGGGCGCCGGTGAGGAGGCAGGTCGCCGAGGCGGTCTTCGGGAAGGCGATCACGTCGCGGATCCCCTCGAGCCCGAGCATCAGCTGGACGAGGCGGTCGACGCCGACCGCGAATCCGCCGTGGGGCGGGGCGCCGTACTCGAGGGCGTCGAGGAGGAACCCGAACTTCTCGCGGGCGGCCTGCGGGCCGATCCCGAGGAAGGCGAAGACCTTCTCCTGGACGTCGCGCCGGTGGATGCGCACCCCCCCGGAGCCCAGCTCGACCCCGTTCAGGACGAGGTCGAAGGAGCGGGAGAGGATCGAGCCCGGGTCGTCGGGGAGCCCCTTCAGGGACCAGTCGGCCGGGGCGGTGAAGGGGTGGTGGGCCGAGTCCCAGCGCTTCTCCGAGGGGTTCCACTCGAAGAGGGGGAAGTCGGTCACCCAGCAGAGCCGGAAGACCTTCGGATCCCGGAGGCCGAGCCTCTCCCCCATCGCGTTGCGCAGCTCCCCGAGGCTGCGGTTCACGACGGCGGGGGGCCCCGCGACGAAGGCGAGAAGGTCTCCCGGCTTCGCGCCGAAGGCCTCCCGCATCCGGGCGCGCAGCGCCGGCTCGAAGAACTTGGCGATGGCCCCCGTTAGGTCCGCCTCCTCGACCTTCAGGTGGGCGAGCCCCTTCGCGCCGAACTCCGCGACCTTCGTCCCGAGGGCGTCGATCTCCTTGCGGGGCCAAGCCCCCCCGCCCGGGATCGCCATCCCCTTCACGATCCCCCCCGCCTCGAGGACGGAGCGGAAGACCTGGAAGGAGGAGGCCGCCGCGAAGGGGGTCGCGTCGTGGAGCGGGAGGTCGAAGCGCAGGTCGGGCTTGTCGAGGCCGTAGCGCGACATCGCCGCGGCGTGCGGGAGGCGCTCGAAGGGGGTCGCGAGGGCGACCCCGAGCCCCTCGCGGAAGGCGGCGCCGAGCGCCACCTCGAGCTCCGCGCGGATCTCCTCCTCCTCGACGAAGGCCATCTCGAGGTCGATCTGGGTGAACTCGGGCTGCCGGTCCGCCCGCAGGTCCTCGTCCCGGAAGCAGCGGGCGATCTGGAGGTAGCGGTCGAACCCCGCGCACATGAGGAGCTGCTTGAAGAGCTGCGGGGACTGGGGGAGGGCGTAGAAGGTCCCCGGGTTCACGCGCGAGGGGACGAGGTAGTCGCGCGCCCCCTCGGGCGTCGCCTTCGTCAGGATCGGGGTCTCGACCTCGACGAAGCCGCGCGCGGCGAGGCTGTTCCGGATCGCGAGGAGGACCCTCGACCGGAAGAGGAGGTTCTTCTGGATCGTGGGTCGGCGAAGGTCGAGGACCCGGTGCCTGAGGCGCAGCTCGAGGGCGGCCTCCACGCGGTCGTCGACCTCGAAGGGGGGGACGGCCGACTCGGAGAGGACGGCGAGCTCGGTCGCCTCGATCTCGATCCCCCCCGTCGCGCGCTCCTTGTTGACCGCCCCCGCGGGCCGCTCCCGGACGGTCCCGGTGACGGCGACGCACCACTCCGCGCGCAGCGCCTGCGCGCGGGCGGCGACCGCCTTCGCCTTCTCCGGATGGAAGACGACCTGCGTCGTCCCGTAGCGGTCCCGCAGGTCGACGAAGAGGACCCCCCCGTGGTCGCGGCGTGAGGCGACCCAGCCGTTGAGGACGACGCGGGCCCCTGCGTCGGAGGGGCGGAGCGCCCCGCAGGTGTGCGTGCGGCGGGGGAAGCTCACGGACGCCTCACCCGCCGTTCGACGAGCCGCTGTCGGACGAGGCTGCGCAGCAGCGCCCGCTCGGCCCGCGCGACGTCGACGTCGACCTTCAGGCCGCCGGCGAGCTTCTC
>CBRGOK010000739.1:0-2091 GCA_967798035.1 uncultured bacterium | reverse complement strand
CGTGAGCGGAGTCGTCGCCGGAGGCGACCCGGAGCGGACGGCGGGGGAGGCGCTGCGCCGCCTGCTCCTCGATCCCCTCCGCCCCGCTCTCGGGGAGGCGCGCCGCGTCGTGGTGGCGCTCGACGACGCCCTCCACGCCCTCCCGCTCGAGGCGCTTCCCGAGGGAGAGGGCGTCGTCGGGGACCGCCTCGAGATCCTCTACCGCAGCGCGCTCTGGGAACTCGCCGTGCCCCCGGTCGGCCCCCTGCGGGAGCCCTCGCTCCTCGCCTTCGGCGGCCTCGACTACGAGGTGGGGCCCGAGAGCCGGCCCGCGGAGGCGGGCGCCTCGCTCCCCGCCCTGGAGACATCGGCCGCGCCGAGCGGGGCTCCGGCGATCGCGCTCCGGGCCTGGGAGCGGGGATTCTCGCTCCTTCCCGCGACCCGGGACGAGGTCGAGCGGATCGCCGCCTACTTCCGGAGGACCTTCCCCGCCGCTCCGCATCCCCAGGTCCTGCTCCAGGCCTCGGGGACGAAGGAGCGGCTGCGCGCGCTCGCCCCCCGCGCGCGCTTCCTCCACCTCGCCACCCACGCCTACTTCGCTCCCGAGTCGGTCGCCTCGACGAGGGACGAGGGGCCGATCGATCGCCGATCGGGCCTGGGAAGGTTCACTCCTCTCGAGGAGCAGGTGCGCGGCCTCGCCCCGATGGTGCTCTGCGGGCTCGCCCTGGCCGGAGCCAACGGGCCCGCGGACCTCTACGGCCGGGTGCCGGGCGTCCTGACCGCCGAGGAGATCGCGAGCCTCGATCTCTCGGGGTGCGAGCTGGCCGTCCTGTCCGCCTGCGAGACCAACGTCGGGGTCCGTCGCGCGGGCCAGGGGATCGCCTCCCTGCAGACCGCCGTCCACGCTGCGGGGGCGAGGAGCGCCATCACCTCGCTCTGGAAGCTCCCCGACGCGGTGACGCGGGACCTCATGGTCGACTTCTACCGGGGCATCTGGGTCGAGGGGAAGTCGAAGGCGAGGGCGCTCTGGGACGCGAAGCGGAAGATCCGCAACCGCCGCGATGCGAAGGGGAAGCCCCTGCGCGCGACCTGGGAGTGGGCGGGGCTCGTGCTAACGGGGGAGCCGTGAGGGGAGAGGACGATGCCTGTTCCGCTGGCCGGTCCGGTCTCCATCAGGGGAAGACGAGGCCCCGCAGGAGCCCGGCGAGGCCGCAGCCGACGACGACCAGGACGACGTTCCACCGCCATCGCAGCAGGCCGAACAGGGCGACGGCGGCGAGCGCCGCCGCAAAGGGGTCGAACCCGTTCCGGACCTCGAAGAGTGTGTGGCGCCCGAAGAGGAGCGCGAGGTTCGCGATCACGCCGACCACCGCGGCCGAGACCGCGGCGAGGGGCGCGTGGAGGGCCGGGACGTTCCGAGTCCGCTCGACCGCGGGCGCGCCGAGGAGGATGAAGAGGATCGAGGGGAGGAAGGTGAACCAGGTCGCGACGGCCGCGCCGAGCAGCCCGCCCGAGCCGGGGTGGGAGCGCCACCCTCCCACGAACCCGACGAAGGCGACCACCATGATCAGCGGGCCCGGCGTCGTCTCGCCGAGCGCGAGCCCATCCATCATCTCCCCCTCGCGGAGCCAGCCGTGGGTCTCGACGGCGGCGTGGCGCACGTACGGGAGGACGGCGTACGCGCCCCCGAAGGTGACGAGGGCGGCCTGCGTGAAGAAGGCGGCCATCCGGACGAAGACGGACGCGGCACCGCCGAGGGTCCGGAGGGCGACGAAGGGCAGGACGCCGAGGGCGAGCCCGACGAGGAGAGTCCGGAGGAACCTTGCCGGCGAGCGGGCCGCCTGGGGCGGCGGCGGGGTCGTGTCGTCGAGGACGGCGGACGCGGAGGGATCGAGTGACCGACTCGGGCGTCTCGGCCCGCCCCCGAGAAGAGAGGGGCGGATCCGGTGGCCGATCGCCCCGACCGCCGCCGCTCCCGCGACGATTGCGGGGAAGGGGACGCCTCCCCACGCGATCCCCGCAAACGCGGCGAGTGCCAGGACAGGAAGGAGCGGTCCCCGCAGCGAGCGGGAGCCGATCCGGACGAGCGCGGCGAGGACGATCGCGACGACG
>CBRGOK010000738.1:0-2091 GCA_967798035.1 uncultured bacterium | reverse complement strand
CCTCCGCTTGTTGGCCGGAGGGCGAACCCCGACCACGGGCCGCCCCCTGTCGATGCCTGTGGTGGACGGAGACGGAGCCCGGTCGCTTCGCGAGCGGGCGGGCGAGTGGATCGAGAGGTTCGCCTCCCGGATCTCGGAGGTGGCCCGGAGGCACTGCCCCGCGGGGTTCGACGCCGAGGAGCTCGCGCAGGAGGTCCGCGTGCGGATGTGGCGGACCCTCCTCTCGGAGCGCGAGGTCCGGGACGTGCCCGCCTACCTGCGCGGCGTCGCCCTGCACGCCGCCGTCGATCTCGTGCGGCGATCCCGCGCCCCCCGGACCCTTCCCTGGAGCGACCTCGGGGACCCGGAGAGGGGCCCCGGCGGGCCCGAGCCCGCCTCCGCCGACGACCCGGCCGGGGAGGTCGTCGCGGAAGAGGCGCTCCGGGGCGGCCTCGCCTCCCTCGTCGAGACGCGCCGGCGCGTCGTCACGCTCCACCTCGCGGGGCTCGATCGCGCCGCGATTGCCGGGGCGCTCGGCTTCACGGACGACAAGGTCCGCAACCTCCTCTACCGGGGGCTCGAGGACCTGCGGGCGCACCTGCGCGAAAGGACGGCGTCATGACCACGCAGGCCTGTCCGAGGGGAGAGTCGATCGCCGCCCTCGCGGAAGGGACGCTCCCGCCGCCCGAGGCGGGAAGGCTCGCGGACCACGCGGCGGAGTGTCCCTCCTGTTTCCGGGCCCTCGCGGCCGCCCGCGCCGTCGCGGCGACGCCGCTCCCCTCGAGGGACTTCTCCCTCTCGCCGGAGGACCTCCGTTCGATCCGCTCCTCCAGGGTTGGGGTCCCGGCGGCGCCCCCGAGCGTTTCCTCGAGGCGGCGCCTGCCGGCCTGGTTCCCCTACGCCGCGGCCGCCGCGGTCGCGCTCCTCGTCGTCGCCGGCGGGCTCCAGATGCTCGACGGTCCCCCCGCCGTCCCGGCCGGGGAAGGGACCGTCCGCGGGAGCGGCGCGGGGATCTCGCTCCTGTCCCCCGCGTCCGGCGCGGTCCTCGAAGCGCCGCCGGATCGGATCGAGTGGAAGGCCGAGGGGCCGGGGGGGGAGTTCCGGGTCCGGATCCTCGCGTCGGTCACCGAGGAGATCTGGCGAGACCGGACTCCGGAGCGGGCGCTCTCCCTCCCTCCCGAGGTCCGCGCGCGACTCTCGGTCGGCGGGCGATTCCTCGTCGAGGTCGGCCGCATGAAGGGGTCGTCGGAGCCGGGAGAGGTCGCCGTCGCCCCCTTCGAGGTGCGCGCGCGGCGCTGAACCGGCCCCGCCGTGCTTCCCCTCCTCCTCCTTTTCGCGCGACAGGACGCTCCGGGCGCGGACCTCTTCAAGTCGGCGCGCGAGCTCAAGAGGACGGCCGAATCGGATGGAGTGAGACGCCGGCCGCTCCCGGACCAGCTCGCCGCGATCGAGGAGGCGCTCGCGAAGTACCGCGAGTCGCGGGCCTCGCCGGAGGCGGACGATCGCCTCGTCGAGAGAGCGCGGAACGACGAGGAGGACCTCCTCTGGAGGGCCGGGGAGGTCCTGTACGTCGCAGGGCGATTCGAGGAGGCGAGAGGCCGGTTCGAGGCCTCGATCGCGACCTGCGGGCTCACCCGGGACGAGCGGCATTCGAGGATCGCGAGGACGCGCGCCGCGCTCGTCCAGCTCGAGATCGAGCGGGGGCGCCTCGCCGAGGCTGAGAGGGAGATCGAGGAGGCCGAGGCGGAGCTCGCCGCCGGAGCAGGGGAGCGGCACTACGAGAGGCGCGTCCACGTCGTCAGGGCCGCCCACGCGCGGTTCGACTTCGAGTCGGGGCGTCACGACTCCGGGGTCCTCCGCATGGGCGAGGCCGTCCGCGCGGCCCGCGAGGCCGGCATGCACGGCTACGCTGTCGAGCACGTCGAGGACCTGGCCGAGTTCCTCCTCGAGCTCGGCCGGGCGGACCGGGCCGTGGCCGTCCTCGAGGAGGCGCTCGCGAGCGCGGATCGCGACGACCGGCGCGCGCGGGTCGCCGCCTGGCTCGCCCTCGCCCTCGTGCGGGTGGGGAGGGCCGAGGAGGCGCTGGCGATCCTCGACGCGGAGGTCGAGTCC
>CBRGOK010000737.1:0-2096 GCA_967798035.1 uncultured bacterium | reverse complement strand
CTCGGTCAGGGACTCCCACCGCATCCGGCGCCCGTCTTCCGTTCCCCGCGGACGCCCCTCCTGGGCGGCGCCGAGCGCCGCCGGCGCGAGGAGGAGGAGGGCCGTCGCGATCCGCCTGCCGACCGGGAAGCGCATGGGGCAGGCTACCTCCCGCTCCCCCCGCCGAGGGGGAGGAGTTCCTCCTCCGGCGCGTCGAGCGCGACGGCGACCTCGGGATCCGAGACGAGGTCCCAGTTCTCGAGGAGATCGAGGTGCGCGATGACCTCCTCGTCGGAGAGGACGGCGCGCGTCCCCCGGAGCGCGAGGGTCCCCGCGAGGAGGGCGATCGCGATCGAGGCGGCGGCGGCCAGGGGAAGGAGCCGTCGCAAGCGCGAGGAACGGCGCGCCGCCTCCGCGACCCGCTCCGCGAAGCCGGAGGGGAGAGCGGCGCCGGGGACCGCGTCGAGCGCCACCCAGGCGGCGCGCTCGCGGCGCTCCTCCCCGCGGCAGGCCGCGCACGAGCCGAGGTGCCGCGCCACGGACTCCGCCTCGTCGGGGTCGAGCGTCCCCTCGACGTGGAGCGCGAGGAGGTCGCGGACCTCGTCGCAGGAGTGGGTCACGCGGGGATCTCCCCCCCGAGGTAGGGCGCGAGCCGCTCCCGGACGCTCCGGCGCGCCCGGGCGAGGAGCGACTTCACCGCCTTCTCGGTCGAGCCGAGGGCCTCGGCGATCTCGCGGTAGGAGAGATCGTGGTACTTGTTCATCACGAGGGCCATCCGCTGGGTCTCGGGGAGCGTCTCGAGGATCGCGCGCAGCTGTCGGGTCATCTCCTCGCGCTCGACCGCCTCGTGCGGCGGCCGGGCGCGCGGATCGGGCGGGTCCGCGCGGGGCGAGCGCTCCCCCGACGGCGCCTGCGCGTCGAGGGAGGCGAGGCGGAGCTTGCGGCGCGATCGGCCCTCGTTCACGCACAGGTTGAACGCGACGCGGTAGAGGAACGTCGAGAACTTCGCGTCCGGCCGGTAGCGCCCCCTCGCTCGCACGACGCGGAGGAAGATCTCCTGGGCGAGGTCCTCGAGCCCGTCCCTGGAGCCCGTGAACCGGAAGAGGAGGTTGAACACGGTCCCCTCGTAGAGCTCGACGATCCTCCGGAACGCGGACTCGTCTCCCCGCTGGTAGCGGACCATGAGGTCCGCACCAGGGTCGGAGCCGGAAGGCGATCCCACGGCGAGGGGTTCATTCGATTCCCCAGCGGGCGAATCTGGCCGGATGAAACCCCTCCCTCTCTCGGAGGTTCCGGCTCCCCCGGCGGGGTCGGTTCCGGGGTCCCGGCTCGGGCTCACAGCCACCGCATCCTGCGCGGAGGCCAGTAGATGAACACCGGCCTCCCGAGGAGCGCCCTCCCCTCGACGGGGCCCCACTCCCGGCAGTCGAGGGACTCCGCGGAGTTGTCCCCCAGGAAGAAGAACTGGTCCGGTCCGAGGTCCAGGGGCCGCTCGACGCCGAACCGGCCGCGCGCCTCGTAGTGGAGGTCGCGACGGAGCCGGATCCGCCCCACCCGAGCCCGCAGGCCGAGGCCGCCGAGCGCCGCGCCCCCGGCCGTCGCCTCCCCTCCGTCTCCGAGACTCCCCGGGCCGCCGAGGGGGAGGCCCGCGATCGGGCGGTCGTAGTCGTGGGGAGGAACGACCTCCCTTCCGTCGACCCGGAACTCGAGCCGCTGGTCGACGTTCACCGCCTCGAGGAGGACGGGAACGCCCGTCGGGACGGCCGCGGTCTCCCCCCGGACGAGAACCTCCTCTCCCTTCGGGCCGTTCCGGGTGACGCGCGCCAGACTCCGGTCGGCTCGTCGCTCGAGCGCGAAGAGGAACCGGTCCCCCTTTCCGGCGAGCTCGAGCCGGAGCTCCCCTCCGTCCGCGAACGGGGTGAAGACCGCCTCGAGGACGAGGTCGGAGACCGCGAGGCGGCCCGCGACCCGGCGCCCGTCCGGGTCGAGGTAGTCGTCCCGGACGGGGGCTCCATACCCCAGGAGCGCGGGCGCACCCGCCGCGTCCGTCGCGTCGAATAAGCGCGCACCCCCCTCCGCCCGCCACGCCCCCCCCCCGGGGTCCCACAAGCCGGCGC
>CBRGOK010000736.1:0-2099 GCA_967798035.1 uncultured bacterium | reverse complement strand
CTTCGCGCACTGGGGGAGGAGCGTCTTCTCCAGGCCAAGCCGGAGGAGGCACTCGCGGCCCTCACTCCTCTCCCCGCCCCGGAGCCCGGGAAATCCCTCCTTCTGGCTGAGCTCCTCTGCCTCCGGGCGCAGCACAGGCTGGACCGCGAAGCCGCCCCTGCCTTCCTCGAGGCGGCCCTCGTCGCCCTCCGCGCCCTCCTGGGACCGTGGCCGGTCGACCCCGCGTTCGATCCTCGCTTCGCCTTCCTCCAGGACCTCTACGACTACGCGGGGACGGAGTTCTTCCTCCGGATGCGGCGCGGTTCCGGCCCTCTCGCCGGGTGGACGGTGCTCGAGAGCCTCTCGGGCCGCTACGAGGTCGAGCGCCGGGAACCGAAGGAGGGGGAGTGGGACCCGGCCTTCTTCGACGATCTCCTCCCCTCGGTCCCCTTCGTGATCCGCGGCTTCCGGGCCCGCCACGAGAGGCCCGGCCTCGGCGTTCCCCTGATCGCGATCCGCGAGGGATTCCCCGCGAGGCAGGAGGCCTACTACCCCCCCGAGGGTCGCGTCTACCCGGCGACCTTCCTCCTCCTCCCCGGAGCGAGGGAGGGGACCCTCGCGATCGTCCTCGCGAACCCGTGGCGCGCGCGGACGTGGGACGTCGGGGGACGGACGGTCCCAATCGCCGCCGACCTCACCGCCCCCTACGCCCACGCGCTCGCGCGGGCCCGGCTCAACGCGCTCGGCGACACGGCGTTCTTCGACCCGGACGCGGCCCGCTGGCACCAGGGCCTCTTCCTCCTCGAGCCCTACGATCCGGGGAAGATCCCCGTCGTCCTCGTCCACGGGCTCTGGTCGAGCCCCCTCAAGTGGCGGGATCTCACGAACGAGATCTGGGGCGAGGAGGGGCTACGCGCCCGCTTCCAGGTCTGGCACTACACCTATCCGACGGGCGCTCCCGTCCTGAACAACGCCCGCGACCTGCGCGAGGCCCTGGTGCGAGTCCGGAAGGACCTCGACCCGGAGGGGGACGATCCCGCGATGGAGGACCTCGTCCTCGTCGGTCACAGCCTCGGCGGGGTCCTCGTCAAGACGCTCGTCCAGGACAGCGGGGAGAGTCTCTGGAACGCGCGGTTCGCGAAGCCCCTCTCGACCCTCGACCTCTCCGAGGAGGGCCGCCGCTACGCGGAGCGGACCTTCTTCTTCGAGGCGCTCCCCTTCGTCCACCGGGCGATCTTCCTCGCGGCGCCCCACCGCGGGAGCGCCGAGGCCGACTCCATCATCGGGTGGGTCGGCGATCTCCTCCTCACCCACCCCCGGAGGGTGTCGGACTTCGCCTCGGAGGTGGAGAAACGGAACCCCGGCGCCATGCGCCCGGGGCCGATCGCGGCGCCGAGCAGCGTGGACGTGCTCTCTCCCTCGCACGTGGTCCTGCGGGCGCTCGCGCAGCTCCCGATCGCGCCGTGGGTGACCTACCACAGCATCCTCGGGGATCGGACCCGGAAGATGGGGCCGGGGGGCACGGACGGGATCGTCCCCTACGAGAGCGCCCACCTCGAGGGCGCCGCCTCCGAGCTCGTGGTGGAAGGGAGGCACGACATCCACGAGCACCCGAAGGCCATCGCGGAGGTCCTCCGCATCCTCCGCGAGCACGCCTCCCGAGCGCCGTGACAGATCGGGCGCGCCCGCGGGGAAGGGGCGCGAAAGAAAGCGGGCGCGGCCGGAGGACCGCGCCCGCTGGAGAGGTCGCGCGCTCGCTACGCGCCGATGATGATCTTGGCTCCCTCGGTGGCCTCCACGCAGAAGCCGGGAGGGATCGGGACGAGGGTGATGTTGAAGGCCTGCGCCCAGACGTAGGTCCCGACGAACGCGGGGTTGGCCGGGATCGGGAGCGGCCACTCCCCGCAGGAGCCGCAGGGGAATCCGCCCGTCCCCGGGGCGGCGAGGATCAGGCCCAACGGCGCCCAGAACGTGCCGAAGGAGGAGGGAAGCCCCCCGCACGGGACCGGCGTCCGGATGCCCGGGAGGGGAGGGCCGAAGAACAGGTTGAGGAGAGGGAAGCCCGGGCTCCCGCCGATCATCTCGAGCCCGAAGGGGTTCCCGATCCGCGGCGGGACCCC
>CBRGOK010000735.1:0-2105 GCA_967798035.1 uncultured bacterium | reverse complement strand
CCGCGCGAGGAAGGCCGCCGCCCCGAGTCCGAGCGCCTCGGGTCGGACGAGGGTCGCGAGCGCGAAGAGGAGCCCCGCCTTGAGCCCGTCCGCGGGCGCCTCCCACGGGCGGACGAGGGCGAGGAACGCCAGGGAGAGGACGAGCGAGTAGAGCCCGGTCTCCATCCCCGAGACGGACCAGAGGGCGAAGGGACCGGCCGCGGCGCACAGGAGGGGCGCGAGCGGGAAGCCCTCCTCGCCCGCTCCCCCGATCCGGCGGGAGAGGCGCGCGCACGCCGCGAGGGCGCCGTAGGCGCAGAGCGCCCCGAGCGCCTTCGACGCCGCGACGAGGTCGAGACCGAGCCGGTCGCACGCCGCGAGGAGGAGGATCCAGAGCGTGTCGACGAAGCCCATGACGGGCGTTCCCGCGTCGAGGGCGAAGTCCGCCCCGCGGCTCACGCTCTGCGCGTAGCGGAAGTTGATGAAGGCGTCGTCGACCGTGTAGGAGACGAAGAGGGCCTGGTGGAGCGCGAGGATCGCCGACGCCGCCGCGACCGCCCCGAGCGCCGCGCGACGCCCCCTCACGGGCGGACTCCCGCCCTGCCCCGCGCCCCCGCCCGCTCCGCGGCGAGGCGATAGACCGCGAGGAGGGCCTCCGCCCGCGCCTCCCAGGCGTGCTCGGCCACGGCGCGCTCGCGGGCCCGCGCCGCCATCGCCCGCCGCCTTCCCGGATCGCGCGCGAGCGCGTCGATCGCGGCGGCGTACGCCTCGACCGTGTTCGCGGGGATCGCGACCGAGAAGTCGGGCGCGAGGAGGCGCGCGAGTTCGCCGAAGGGAGGGGCGATCACCGGGAGGCCGCACGCCATCGCCTCGTAGACCTTGAGCG
This sequence comes from uncultured bacterium, assembly GCA_967798035.1. Classification (GTDB taxonomy): domain Bacteria; phylum Planctomycetota; class UBA1135; order UBA1135; family JAKEFM01; genus JAKEFM01. The sequence continues at coordinate 1,240 of CBRGOK010000735.1, read as the reverse complement.
GGGAGAAATAGAAGGAGACCCCGTGCGGCCGCGGGTCGGGGTAGGGCGCGACGAAGAGGTCGGCTGCCGCGAGGTGGGCGGGCGCCTCTTCGAGCGGGACGCGTCCCGTGAAGACGATCCGCCCCCCGAGCCCGGCGCGGGCCGCCTCCTCCCGGACGGAGGCGAGGCGTTCGCCGTCCCCGACGAGGAGCCACCGGACCTTCGGCTCCTTCACCGCGGCGGCGATCCCGGGGATCCGCTCGGCGCCGTGCCACGCGTAGAACTGGCCGAGGAAGGCGACGACGATCTCGTCGGGACGGAATCCCAGTCGCGCGCGCGCCGCGGAGGGCCCGGGCCGGAACCGCTCGACGTCGACGCCGTCCGGGACGATCCCGACGCGCTCGGGCGGGAGGTCGAAGCCGGCGACGAAGTGGTCGCGGAGGTCCTGCGTCAGGCAGAAGTACGCGTCGACCCGGCGGAAGAGGGCCCGCAGGAGCGGCCGCCGCAGCGCGCACCCGATGGAGCGCCCGTAGTACTGCTCGGGCGGGGCGTCGAACTGGAAGACGCGCGGCATCGGGAGGAAGGCCCCCGACCCTCCCCACAGGTGGCCGAAGCGCTCGTGGACGAGGTCGGGCGCGACCCGCTTCGCAGCCCGGCGGATCGGGAGGAGACGCGAGAGGAGGTTGCGCCCCGCCACGGGGAGATTCCAGAGCCGTCCCATGCGCAGGATCCGCGCGCCGTCGACGACCTCCTCCGCCGGCAGGCCGCGCGCCCGGGGCGTGACGATCACCGTCTCGATCCCGAACCGGCGCAGGCCCGCCGCGAGACCCATCTGGTGCCGGGTCATCGCGAGGAAGTGTTCCTCGAAGAGGGGCGTCGGCAGGACCTGGAGGACCCGGCGGATCTCCTTCATGCCGTCCGCAGAGGGGCGGCCGCCGGGACGCCTCCGCGGCGCTCGAGCGGGAGCGCCCGACCCTCCCGCCACCCCTTCCAGACCTCGCGCGCGGCCGCCCACCTCGCCCCCGGCGAGCGGAACCGCCCGAAGAAGTTCCGCCCGAGGAAGGCGGCGAGGAGGCTCGCCGCGCAGAAGCCGAGGGCGGCGGCCGAGCCGAGGTCGCTGTTCTTCCGGAGGAAGTAGACCCCGTTGCGCGTGTCCCAGAAGGTCTTGTAGAGGCCGTAGTCCTCCCCGCGCCCTACCCCCCCCCCCCCCCCCGGGCGCCGCCCCCCCCCCCGGGGCCCCCCCGGGCCCCCCCCCCAACCG
>CBRGOK010000734.1:0-2105 GCA_967798035.1 uncultured bacterium | reverse complement strand
AGGAGGGTGCAATCCCCTCCCCCTCCGGTCTCGCGTGGAGGAAGGGGAGGCGAGGGTCCGGATCGCGGACCTCGAGGCGGGGAAGGAGTGGTTCGCCCCCTCCGGCTCCGCGGAGCCGGAGCTCGAGTGCGCCCTCTGCGGCATGCGCTTCCGGCCGGAGGAGTCCGGGGGGACGTTCAAGCGCGACGGCCGGGTCGTCCGCGTCTGCGGGATGGAGGCGTGCAGGGCGCGCGCGGCCCGCGGCCGGTGAGCGATGTTCGCCCGGCTCCTCCTGCGATCCCTCCTCCGCCGGCCGCGCCGGAGGCTCGCCGAGCTCTCGGCCGTCGCGCTCGGGACGGGCGCGGCGAGCGCGCTCCTCGCGGTCTTCCTCTCGATCGGCGACCGCGTCGCCGGGGAGCTGCGGCGCTACGGCGCGAACCTCCTCGTCACCGCGGCGGGCGCGGACCTCGGCCTCGGGGCGACCCTCGCCGAGGCGGACCTGCCGGCGGTGAAGGAGCACTTCTGGAGGAACAACGTCGTCGGCCTCGCCCCTTTCCTCTCGGCGGAGGCGGACGTCGGGGGGCAAAGGACGAGGATCGTCGGGACGTGGGCGGGGCGGGAGGTCGGCTCCGCAGGGAGAGAGTTTCGCGCGGGGCTGGAGACGATCGGGGGGGGTTGGACGATCGAGGGGAGATGGATGGCAGGCGCCGGCGAGGCGATGGTCGGGGCCTCTCTCGCGAGGGAGCGGGGACTGCGGGTGGGGGATCCGCTCCGCATCGGGGGCCGCGACCTCCGCATCGCGGGGATCCACTCGAGCGGCGGGGAGGAGGACCGCCAGGTCCTCGTCGACCTCTCCCTCGCCCAGGAGGTGGCGGGGAGGGCCGGACGGGTCGACCGCATCCTGGTGAGCGCCGTGACGACCCCGGAGGCCGACCTCGCCGAGCGGCTCGGCGGGTCCGACGCCACGATCGCCTCCCTCGCGCGGAGGATCCGGACCGACCCCGGGAGGCTTCCCGCCGAGGTGGTCGAGCGCTTCGCCTGCACGCCCTACGCGACGTCGATCGCCCTCGCGATCGAGCGCAACCTCCCCAACGCCTTCGCCCGCCCGATCCGGCAGGCGACGGAGTCGGAGGGGGCGCTCCTCGCGCGGGTGCGGGGCGCGTTCCTGTTCCTCGCCGCCTTCGCGGCGGGGGCGGCCGTCCTCGGCGTGTTCGCCGCCGTCACCGCCGACGTGATGGACCGGCGAGCGGAGATCGGCCTCTTGAAGGCCCTCGGGTCGAGCGACGCGCGGGTCGTCTCCCTCTTCCTCGCCGAGGCCGCCGCGATCGGCCTCGCCGGCGGGCTCCTCGGGCTCGGGATCGGCGCGGCCGCCTCCCGGCTCATCGGGGCGGGCGTCTTCGGGGAGGCCTTCCCCGTGCCGCCGGCCCTCGCGATCGTGGCGCTCCTCACCGCCGTCGGGGCCTCGCTCCTCGGGGCCGCCCTCCCCGTCCGGCAGATCGCGCGCGTCCAGCCGCGGCTGGCGCTCCACGAGACCTAGCCGTGCTCCCCCGCATCGTCCGAGGGTCCCTCCTCCGGATGCGGCGCCGCACCGCGGCGGCGGTCGGCGCCGTCCTCGTCCCGGCGGCGTTCGTGACGGCGGTCTCGAACTTCCTCCTCGACGCCCGCGCGAAGATGTCGCGCGAGATGGCCCGCCTCGGGCCGAACCTCGTCGTGGCGGGGATCGACGCCAGGCGGCTGCCGGCGGGATCGCTCCGCGCGTCGGTCCCGGAGGCCTCGGCGGCGACGGCGATCGCGCGCGGGCTCCTCCGGATCGAGGGGGGGGAGATCCCCCTCCTCGGCTTCGATCCTCCGGAGGCGCGCCGCCTCCGCTCGGGGTGGCTCCTCGAGGGGGAGTGGCCCTCGAGCGGGCTCCTCCTCGGCGCGCGGCTCGCGGAGCACCTGCGACTGCGGCCGGGGGACGAGCTCGGCGGGAGGCGGATCGAGGGGGTGGTCGAGAGCGGGGAGCCGGCGGACGAGGCGGCCTTCCTCCCGCTCGCGGAGGCGCTCCGCGAGGGGGCCCGGATCGAGGCGGTCGAGCTGCGCCTGCCCGGCTCGGCGGTCGAGGTCGAGCGCGCGGGAGCCGCCCT
>CBRGOK010000733.1:0-2108 GCA_967798035.1 uncultured bacterium | reverse complement strand
ATCGGGGGGGACTTCCAGGGCGTCCTCGCGCCCAAGTAGAGAGACGCCGCAGTGTCCGACTCCGGCCGGTTCTTGTGGCAGCTCGCGCGCATGGGGATCCTCTCCCTGCGCCAGCACAAGCTGCGCTCCGCCCTGACCGTCCTCGGCATGGTCTTCGGCGTCGCCTCCGTCGTGTCGATCCTCGCGATCGGCGAGGGGGCGAGCCACGAGCTCCAGGCCCAGCTCCAGCGCCTGGGGCCGGACCGGATCCTCCTCAAGAGCGTGCGGCCGCCGGAGAACCTCTCCGCGGGGAAGGACCGGCTCGACTACGGCCTGAAGCTCGTCGACCTCGAGCGCATCGAATCGCTCGTCCCGGGCCTGCTCGCGGTCGCCCCGAGCTACGAGCTCGCCAACAAAGAGGTGTTCGTCGCGCCCCGCTTCGCCACCGCGCCGCTCGTCTGCACGACCCCCGACTTCCTCGAGATCCACCGGCTGGAGGTCGGGCGCGGCCGCTTCCTCGCCTCCCCGGACCTCGAGGCGTGCGCCAGCGTGGCCGTGCTCGGCGCCGCGGTCGCGCGCACCCTCTTCGGCCCGGAGGACCCCGTCGGCGGGGAGATCAAGCTCGGGGCCGGCCGCTTCCGCGTCGTCGGCCTGTTGAAGCCGCACACGGAGGCCCGCGCGACGCTGAACGATCCCGACGCGAGCATCTTCCTCCCCCTCACGACCGGCCGGCTGCGGCTCGAGGACGTCCTCCGCATCGAGGCGGGGGGAGGGAAGCGCTACGAGGTCGTCGAGCTCCACCAGATCGGGCTCCGCAGCGCGAGCCTCGACGCGATCGACGAGCAGGCGGCGATGCTGCGGAGCCTCCTCGCCCGCGAGCACCCGCTCCCCGACTTCGAGGTCGTCGTCCCCTACGAGCTGTTGCGGCAGGCGCGCCGCACGAAGCAGGTCTTCAGCTGGGTCCTCGGCGCGATCGGGGGAATCTCGCTCCTCGTGGGCGGGATCGGGATCATGAACATCATGCTCGCCACGGTGACGGAGCGCACGCGGGAGATCGGCATCCGCCGCGCCCTGGGCGCGAGGCGGCGGCACGTGCTCCTCCAGTTCCTGGTCGAGACGACCGTCCTCTCCGCCGTCGGGGGCGCGCTGGGCCTCGGGCTCGGCCTCGCGATCCCCACCGTCGTGCAGTCGATCACCCAGATGAAGACCGTCGTCACGCCCCAGTCGCTGGCTCTGGCGCTCGGCATCTCGATCCTCGTCGGGATCGCCTTCGGCGTCTATCCCGCGCGCCGGGCGGCGCGCATGGACCCCGTCGAGGCGTTGAGGTACGAGTGAGCGCCGGGGGAAGCGCCCCGCGGCGGCGGGGGATTCTCTCGGGAGGAGGGAGGAGGGGAGGGCGAGCGGGCCTCCTCGTCGCGCTCGCGGCCTCCGCGCTCCTCCCCGCCTGCGTCACTCCGCTCGGGGCCCGGCTCGAGGCCGACGAGGCCTCCTACGGAATCATCGAGCGGGCGCAGCAGGGCGCCCTCGGGCGCACGGAGCCCTTCACGATCGAGGCGCCCGCGGACACGCTGCGCCGGCGCCTCCTCCTCGACCAGGCCCTCCCCCGCGTCGGCCCCGAGTCGCTCGGCTCGAAGGACGTCGAGCCGATCCCGGAGTGGCCCGACCCCTCCTACCTCGGATCGAGACCCGCCGCGGAGCCGGACCGGAGCCGGCAGGGACCCCTCGAGGTGGGGCTCCTCGAGGCGCTCGAGATCGGCGCCCACAACAGCCGCGAGTACCAGACCGAGAAGGAGCGGGTCTTCCAGGCCGCGCTCGCCCTCGACCTGGAGGACGACCATTTCAAGAAGACCTGGGCCGGCGTGCTCTCTTCGGGCGTCGAGTGGGACGCGCTCACCGATCCCTCGACGACGATCCTCCCGAGCACCGGGCAGGCCGGAGTCTTCCAGCGGCTCAAGAACGGGACGCTGATCACGCTCAACCTCGCCGTCGACCTTGTGACGCTCCTCACGCAGTCCAAGAAGTCCTCCTTCGGGATCCTCGGCGACGCCAGCGTCGCGATCCCGCTCCTGCGGGGTTCCGGCAGCTTCGTCGTCGAGGAGCCGCTGCACCAGGCCGACCGCGACGTCGTG
>CBRGOK010000732.1:0-2111 GCA_967798035.1 uncultured bacterium | reverse complement strand
CAGCATCCGGTCGATCTGCCGCAAGACCCCCATGACCCTCTCGCCGCCCCGCGCGAACCGGGTGGCGAGACCGAGGCCGAGCGCTCCCGCCGCGCAGCCGCTTTCGGTGATCGGGACCCGGCAGGCGTCCGCCCGCAGTCCGAGCCGCGCTGCGAGGGGGACGTCGAGGGCCGGGATCGAGATCCCCGTGCAGGAGACGTCGAGGACGACGTCCACCGCCGAGGCGTCGAGGCCGGCCCGCTCGAGGGCGAGCCGGCAGGCCCGGTCGGCGAGCTCCAGGGCGGCCTCGGCGTAGCGCGCGTTGCGCTCGGTGAAGTCGCCGGGCTCGAGCAGGTGCTCCGGCGGGAAGGGGAAGTGGCGCCGCTCGACCCCCGAGCGCAGGACGAGGCTCCGGACGAACTCGGGCTCCTCGGCGGGGAAGAGCCGCACGAGGCACTCGATCGTCTCCTCCGTCCCGAGGACGTACTCGGGGACGGCGGCCGCGACCGCGGCGATCCGGGGAAGGAGGAGGCTCGCCAAGGTGCTGCGATACGAGTTCGCGGGAGCGGCGGTTTGACCTTGTCACCCGCCGGACCCGCGGGACAACCTTCAAGTAGTCGAGACGGGTGGCCATCGCAACCTCCATGCCGCGACCTCCGGTTGCCCTCCCCCAACCGACGGCGTAGCCTCGGCTCCTGCGAAGACCGGTGCGCGCCGGTTCCGGAGGTGCGAGATGATCCCCACCTCGCTGGTCGGTTTCCTGCTCCTTCAGACGACCTGGGTCGTGGACGACAGCGGCGGCCCCGGCGTCGACTTCACCGACATCCCACCCGCGATCGCCGCGGCCGCGGAAGGAGACCTCCTCCTCGTGAAGGCGGGCTCCTACAGCCACTTCGCGCTGAGCGGGAAAGGGCTGCGGGTCCTCGGGGAAGGATCCAACTCGACGTTCGTGTCCTCCTCCTCCACCGCCACCGGGACTTCGATCTCCGCAATCCCCGCCGGGTCGACGGTGACCATCGATCGCATGAAGTTCAGCCTCACCGCGGTCCCGATCCTCTCCATCCTCGGAGCCGGAACGTCCGCGACCCTCGCCGACATCGCGATCGTGCCCGGGACGATGTTCTCCTCCTCGGGTCCCTCCTTCGCGATCGAGGGTGCTCTGGTCCACCTCCACCGCTCCACGGTCCTCGGGCCGCTCGGGCCACAGGCCACGACGGCAGGGGCCGCGATCCGGGCCTCCGAAGGCGCTCTGGTTCACGTGAGTTCCTCGACGATCCACGGCCAGACCGGCGGGACGGGTGTCCCGTTCACCACGTACGGCGGCGGTTGGGGAGGTACGGGAATCTGGATCCAGCCTTCCTCCGGCGCGCCCACGCGGGTCTGGGTCGCCGACTCCGACGTGCGCGGCGGGCAGGGCGGCATGGGCTTCGGTCCCAACCCGGGGGGTCCCGGAGGCCCGGGCATCTTCGTCATGTCCTCGTACGTCCGCGTGTCCGGCGGGGCCGGTTCGCTCGTTTCGGGAGGCGACGGGGGATGGGCGACCCTCGGCACGTTTGGCGCAGGCGGCGCCGGGATCCTGAGCGCCTCCGGTTCGACCGGCTGGGTGCACGGTGTCCAGGTCCTCGCGGGCACGGGGTCATCCACCCCTTCGGCGGTGGTCGGCAGTGGCATCCTCCTCGGCGAGCCCCCTCTCCCTGTCCTCGCGGCCACGGGCTACCTCACCCTCTCGACGTCGATCAACCTCCTCCTCTCGAATGCCCCCGGCTCGGCCCCCTGCGTCGTCGTGCTCGACGACGGTCCCGCCCACTTCGGAATCCCCGGGCCCTTCCTCGGCGAATTCCTGATCGGGCCTCCTCCTTCGATCCCTCTCCTGTTCGGCACCACCTCGGCCTCGGGCGAGGCGGGTTGGACGATCCCCCTCGGCGGCCTGCCGCCGGCGTTCGCCTACCTCCCGTTCCACCTCCAAGGTGTGGCGTTCGACGCGGGCGGAGAGTGGCGACTGTCGAACGCCACCGTCGCGATCCTCCGACCCTGAAAGGGAACGCGCGCTTCGGGACGCAGGGGTGGGTCTACCCCTCCTGGCGCGGCGTCTTCTACCCCTCGGGGCTCGACTCGAAGCGGGAACTCTCCCA
>CBRGOK010000731.1:0-2111 GCA_967798035.1 uncultured bacterium | reverse complement strand
GTAGACCTTCTCCCCCCCGGTGAGAATCACGTCCTTCTTCCGGTCGACGATGTTGACGGAACCCTCCGCGTCCCAGGTCGCGAGGTCGCCGGTCTTGAACCAGCCGTCCTCGAACGCGGCGGCGGTCTCCTCGGGGCGATTCCAGTAGCCGGGCGTCACCCAGGGCGCCCGGACCCGGATCTCGCCGACGGAACGGTCGTCGCGCGGGACGTCCCGGCCCGAATCGTCGACCACCCGCAGGCGGACGCCGATCGCGGGCCTTCCCGTCCGGGAGATCCAGCGTCGCTGTTCGGCGGCCGGCCGATCGCGGAGCGTCCGCTTGAGAGCGGAGAAGGTGAGGTAGGGGCTCGTCTCCGTGAGGCCGTAGGTCTGGACGTAGGTCGTGCCGAAGGTCTCGACGACCCGATCGAGGAGCACGGGGGAGATCGGGGCGCCACCCGAGAGGATCGCCCGGAGCGCGGGGAAGGGGGCCGTCCGTGCCGCGGGCTCGGCGACGAGGCGGGCGAGCATCGTCGGGACGAGGTTCGTGATCGTGACCCCCCGGGAGCGGAGCCCCTCGAGGACGGGACGGGGCTCGAAGTCGGGGAACATCGCGTGCCTCCCCCCGACCCAGGTGACGGCGAAGACGGCCCAGGCGTCGGCGAGGTGGAACATCGGCGCGACGTGGGCCCAGACGTCGCCGTCCGCGAGCCCGAGCTCCGCGATCGCCATCAGGGAGTGGGAGGCGACGTTGCGCTGGAGGAGCATCGCCCCCCGAGGGCGCCCGGTTGTCCCGCTCGTGTAGTAGATCTGCGCGAGGTCGTCGGGCGCGCGGGGAGCCGGGGCGCTCCTGACGCCTGCGCCGTGGAGGGCGCCGACCTCCGCGACCCGCACTCCGCCCCCCGCCTTGGCGGAGGCTTCCTCCGCCAGGGGACGGAAGCGCTCCTCCGTCAGGAGAAGGCGGGCTCCGGCATCGGCGAGCTGCTCGCCGAGGGTCGCCGCGTCGAGCCGGACGTTGAGGGGGACGAGGACCTCGCCGCCGAGGAGCGTTCCGAACGCGGCCTGGAGGAAGCGGTGGCAGTTGCGGTGGAGGATCGCGACGCGGTCGCCGGGGAGGAGCCCGGCCGCTCCGAGGCCGCCCGCGAGGGCGAGCGCCTCGCGCTCGAGGTCCGCGTAGGTCCAGGCGTGGTCGCCGCAGAAGACCGAGGGTTCCCGGCCGTAGAGGAGGACCGCCCGCTCGAGGATCGAGGAGAGTTCCATGTCCGCGGCGCGCGGCGGAGGGGGGGACGGGCCGGCCTAGGACGCGGCGAGCGCGCAGAGGAGGGCCGCGCCCATCGGCAGGACCTCCTCGTCGACGTCGAACGCGGGGTGGTGGTTGGGCGCGACGATCCCCCGGCGCTCGTTGCGGACGCCGAGGAACGCGTAGGCGGAGGGGACCTTCTGGGCGAAGTAGGCGAAGTCCTCGGCTCCGAGGACGCGGCGGCCCTCGCGCAGGACCGAGGCCGGGCCGAGGACCGAGGCGGCGACCTCCCGGGTGCGGGCCGCCTCCTCGGGGTCGTTCACGGTCACCGGATAGCCCCGACGGTAGTCGATCTCGGCTCGGCATCCGTGCGCGGAGGCCGCGGAGGCGGCCGCCTCGCGGATCCACTCCTCGAGCCGGTCGCGGAGCCCCGCCTCCAGGGCGCGGGCCGTCCCGCGGAGCTCGACCGACTCGGGGATGACGTTGAAGGCCGTCCCCCCCTGGACGGAGCAGACGGAGATCGCCGCCGGGGTGAACGGATCGACCCGGCGCGAGACGATCGCGTGGAGGGCGAGGATCGCGGCGGCCGCGGCCGGCAGCGGGTCGGCGGCGAGGTGCGGGGCCGCCGGGTGCCCGCCGTGTCCCGCCACCCGGATCGAGAACTCGTCGGCCGAGGCCATCGTCGCCCCGTCGGCGACGCTCACGGTTCCCGCGTCGAGGTCGCCGATCACGTGGAGGGCGTAGGCGGCGGAGACCCCCTCGAGGGCCCCGGCCCGGACGAAGTCGACCGCGCCCCCCGGGCAGGACTCCTCGGCGTGCAGGAACACGAACCGGACGGAGGAGCGGAGGAGGTCGCGCCGGCCGGCGAGGAGGGAGGCGGCGCCGAGGAGCA
>CBRGOK010000730.1:0-2121 GCA_967798035.1 uncultured bacterium | reverse complement strand
CCGCGAACGGTCGGCTCCGGTTCTCCCTCCCGAACCCGAACTGGGAACCGGCCGGCGGGGGGGAGGGGAGCACGACCTTCTTTCGCGACCGCGTCGGCGGGGCGCTCCTGTGCGTGTTCCCCCTCGCCGACCTCGACCCCGAGGTCCTCCTCGACGGAGCCTGCGTCGAGCTCGAGAAGCGCCTCCGCTCGAGCGTGGACGGGTACGTCCGGACGGAGCTTCCCCGCGAGACGACCGTCCGCGGGACCCCCGCCCGAGAGGTTCGCTTCGAGGGTCGCGGGCCGAAGGGGAAGGTCCTCGGTCGCGCGGTCGTCGTCCGGGGCGAGCGCGATTGCCTTGCCCTGGTCCTCCTCACTCCCGAGGCGACGCTCGCGCTCGCATCGGCGGACTTCGATCGGTTTCTGGCGGCTGCCGACCTCGCGCTCTGATCCCCTCTGCTAGAGGGAAACCGCGAGCCCGCCGCTCATCCCGCTCGGGAAGCCGGGATTGACCGGGTCGAAGACGGCCCACTGGGCGTAGGCGGTCCCACCGCATAGCAGGCCCGCCGGCAGGGGAGCCCCCACGGTGACCGTCCCGGTCGGGCTCGCCGTGACCGGGATGACGACGTCGGGGCTGACGAGGAGGCTGCAGGCGGCCGGACCGCCGAAGACGGAGAGGGGAACCGGGAGGGGGCCGCCGGACCAGGTCGTGTTGGACGCCCCGAGGAGGAGGACGGCCGGCGAGCCCGCGGGCGCGGAGGCGAGCGTGATCGCGTAGGTCGGATTCGGCGGGAGCGGAGCCCCCCCCGTCGAGCCGATCGAGGGGAAGAACCCGGGCGAGGTCGGGCAGCCCGTCCCGAACGGGGACTGGAAGCCGCAGTCGCAAGGGTCGAGCTCGAAGTCGGAGAAGGGGATGGCCGAGTTCGAGGCGCCGCCGCCCGTCACGTCCAGGGCGAGGGCGCCGTTCCCGCTCTCGATGCCGACGGTGGCGTTCCACGCGTTTGCCCCCGTCGCGAAGGAGCCGAAGTCGTGGTGGAACTCGACCTCGTCCGTCCCTTCGCGGAAGACCGCGGCGAACCGGACGTTCTCGCCGCTGCCGTTGCCCGGCGCGCGCTCGAGGTTGCGCCACTCGACCGTCAGCGCGCGGAAGCCGGGGGGACCGGTCACGAGGTAGGCGGTCGCCGCGGTGGGGGCGAAGTGGGCGAGGTCGTCCCACCAGGGGGCGGCGAGGTCGTTCGGGAATCCCGCGGTCCCGGGCGGCGCGTTCGCCGGGAACCCGACCGCGAGGGACGAATCGAAGGCGACGAACCCGTTCGCGCTCACCTGGAAGGAGGTCTTCGGGACCCCGAAGAAGGAGAAGGGGAACCCGATCGGCGCCGCGGCCGAGATCCCCTCGTCCTGGGGAGCGGAGAAGAGGGGGACCGCGCCCGGGGTGCCGACGACCGCGGGGAAGGGCAACGCGGTCGGGAGCGCCGTGTAGGCGAAGGCGACGGTCGGAGTCGCGGGCACCGGCGCGAGGAGGAGGTCGACGGCAGGGAAGACCGAGTTCGAGGCTCCCGCCCCGGTCGCGTCGAACCCGAGGGCCGAGAGCGCGCTCTCGCCGCCGACCGTCGCGAGCCAGGGGTCGGTCCCCGTCGAGAAGCTCGACCCGTCGTAGCGGAACTCGACGGTTCCCCCCGCCTCGTTGAGCACGAGCTGGAACCGGGCGTTCTCGCCGCTCCCGTTGTTCGGGTATCTCTCGAGGTCGATCCACTCGACGATGAGCTGGCGGGTCCCCGGCGGGCCCACCAGGGCCCGGACGGTCGTCGCGCTCGGCGCGAAGTGGAAGAGGTCGGCCCACCAGGGGGCGAAGAAGTCGCTCGGGGGGGAGATCGAGGGGAGGAGCGTGTTCGTGGAGAGGCCCGCCGGGAGGTTCCCGTCCAGCGCGACGAACCCGTTCGCGCTCACCTGGAAGGTCGTCTTCGGCATGCCGAAGGCGTCGAACGGGAACCCGATCGGGCTCGGCGCGCTCATCCCGTCGTCGTTCGGGGCGGTGAAGACGACGACCGTGGAGGGCCCCCCGAGGATCGTGGCGAAGCCCGGACCGAGCGGGGAGGCCGCGTAGTTCTGGTTGATTGCCGGGCAGGGCTGGGCCGCCAGGGGA
>CBRGOK010000729.1:0-2128 GCA_967798035.1 uncultured bacterium | reverse complement strand
CCGTGGGTGACGTTGTGGTCGTGGGGATGGGGGTGGATTCCTGCGCCGGGCACCGACGCGGGGCGCCCGTGGTGGATGGGGGGCGCCCCGCCGATTCCAACCCCCGCCGACGCTAGAGCGCGAACCGCGCGAGGTCCCGCGCCCGGCTCGAGAGGACCGTGTAGTTCGTCCCCTCCGTGACGGGTGTCCGGCCCGCCGGGCGACCGAGCGAGATCCCAAGGGCGGCCACCGCGGCCGAGCGGACCTGCGGGGCGGTCTCCTTCGATCGGACGATCCCGGCGAGGCCCTCGACCGCCGCAGCCGTCCCGTGGAACCCCAGGCCGTACGCGGCGGCCGACCGGTGGGTGGCGTCCCGGAGGTCGCCCGAGAGCCGCAGGATCGTCCCGACGTCGCGCAGGTCGCTGACGAGGCCGAGCGCCTGGCCGATCGCCGCCCGCGTCCAGGGGCAAGGGTCCTTCTCGAGACGGGCGAGGAGCGCCTCCCGCGCGCCGGGGTTTCCGGTCATCGCGAGGGAGATCGCCGCGGTCGCCCGGATGCGGGGGTCGGACGCGGTCGAGAGCGCCCCGCAGAGGGAGTCCGCGGCCTCGGGATCCCGGGCGATCCCCGACGCGACGAAGTAGGCGGGGAGAGCGTCGCGGTTCTTCTCGGCCCGGGCGGCCGCGCGGATCGCGAGACGAGCCTCCGGGTCCCCGTCCTCGCGCGCGGCGATTCCCAGGGCGAGCGCGCTCCAGTGGCGCAGGGGGCTCGGTCCCGTCCGGAGCGTGTGGACCAGGAACTCCTTCGCCACCGGTCCCCCCTGGCGTCCGATCGCGAGGAGGAGGAACGCGCGAGTGAGGGGCTCGCGCTCGAGCTCGAAGGCGGTCTGGAGCGGCTGGAGCGCGAGGGAATGGCGGAAGGAGCCGAGCGCGAGAGCCGCCGAGCGCCGGAGGTCGGGATTCGGACCGTTCAGGAAGCGCAGGAGCGCCGCGAGGGTCTCGGGATCGTCGGCGGAGCGGAGCGATTCGATCGCTCGGCAGCGCAGCGAGGGGGGCCGGCGACGGTCCGTCGCGAGCGAGAGGGCGAAGGGGAGGAGGTCCGGGGACGGCGCGAGCGCGTGATACAGGAGCGCGCCTTCCTCGGCCGGCTCGTCGGAGCCCTCGGGACTCCGCAGGAACGCGGCGACGGTGGCATCCGTCCTCGGATCGAGCCCCGAGCGCCGCCCCGCGCCGAGCGCGAGGAACGCGAGGAATCGATCCGCATCGCGGCTCCCGCGAGAGGCGTGCTCCCCCTCGCCCTGCGCGATCCTCGCCAGCGTCGGGACGGCCTCCCCGGCTCCGGACGCGCCGAGGCCGAGGATCACGGCGTCGCGGACGGAGCGGTCCCGGTCGCCCAGCGCCTGCCGGTGGTAGGGGACGGCCTCCCGTCCCCCGATCTTCCCGAGCGCGACGGCGGCCGCGGAGCGGACGCTCGGTTCGGCGTCGCCGAGGCATCCGACGAGGAGGGGAAGCAGAGCGCGTCGGTGCTCCTCGAGGACGCTCTCGGGGAGGGGGCCGGCGATCTCGTCTCCGGTCCTCGGCGCGTCCCCCTCGCGGAACGGGTTCGGCCGCAGGAACTCGCCCCGGTTCATCGCCCACCACGTCCACCAGTCCTCCCCCTCGCCCGATGTGGAGGGCCCGCCGCGCGGGGCTGCGCCGGTCGCGGCTGCGCCGGCCGGGGTCGAGGGACCGTTCGGCGCGGCGCGCGGGGCGTCGACCGAGGCGGCGCTCGGCGGCGCGAAACGCTCCCGGGAAGGCCCCGCCGGGAGAGCGGTGGGCACAAGAGGCCACCCTCCCGGTGGCGGCTGGCCCGGTCCCTGGATCCGAGCAGCCTCCTCCACGGTGAATCCGCACCGCTCGAGCCATCGGCCCAGCCCCGGGTCCGACGCCAGCTCGGCGACCCAAGCGTGGTTCCGGGAGGCGGCGATCTCCTCGACGAGAGCGCGCTCGCCGGTGGCGAGCATCAGGTTCGCCACGGCGCACGGCCTTCCCCCGGCGTCCACGAAGTAGGGCACGCGCGACTCGGGGTCGTCGAGGTTCCGGCCGAACTCGCCCCGCTCGCGGTACACCCGGAACTCGTCGAGGAGCCGCGCGCGGACCTCGCGCTGCTCGGG
>CBRGOK010000728.1:0-2140 GCA_967798035.1 uncultured bacterium | reverse complement strand
TTCCTCGCCGGCGGATCGGCTCCCCGCTTCGTCGTCTTCGACGGGAACGGGAAGAAGGTCGGGTCGGTCGACGGTCCCCCCTCCGCCTCGCGGCTCTACGGCCTCATGAAGACGGCCGTCGCGGCGAACTTCCCCCGGCCCCTCGAGCAGTTCGTGCGGGAGTACCGCCGCCTCCTCGACGGGATCGACGCGATCGAGATGAAGAAGGAGTCCCTCGAGCGCCAGCGCGACCAGTTCGACGAGAACCCGAACCCCGTGCTCAAGCGCAAGATCGAGACGATGGAGTCGGAGATCAAGTCGACCGCGGAGGCCCTCGTCGCGAAGGAGAAGGACCTCCTCAATATCGCCGCCGCCTCCAAGTCGTAAGAACAGGCCCGCGTCCCCCTTTCCGGGACGCCTTTCCGCAAACCGTGGAGACAGACCGATGAGGATTCGTTCGTTCGGATGGGTCGCGCTCGTCGCGTTCGCCGCGATTCCCTTCAGCGTCGCCTGCCGGAGCGCGCACACGGCTTCGGACGGCGTCCACAACATGACGACGAACGGGGGGAAAGAGTGCACGGAGGCCTGCAAGGAGTCCTGCGAGAAGGCGTGCAAGGAGTCCTGCGACAAGGCGAAGAACGCGCAGAACGCCTACGTCGACCCGGAGAAGGCGGAGTGCTCGAAGAAGTCCTCCTGCCCCATGTCGGGCCAGAGCAACACGCCTCAGTAGCCCGCGACACGGATCGGACAAGAAGAGGGCCGCGCGACCGCGCGGCCCTTTTCGTCGTCGATCTGGTGGAGACGAAGGGAGTCGAACCCTCAACCTCCGCATTGCGAACGCGGCGCTCTTCCAGTTGAGCTACGTCCCCATGGACGCGGGGGATTCTAGGGAGCGGCCCCCCGTTTTTCGACCGCCCGCCCGGCTGCGGCCGGGGGGCTAGGATGCGCCGGTGATCCCGCTCGCGCTCCTCCTCCTCTCGGGCGCCTCCGGAGAAGGTGTCCGGGCCTTCGAGGTGGTCGTCCATCCGGGGGAGTACCTCGACCTCGACACCGGGCTCGTCTCGAACCGGGAGACCTTCGCCCACGCGCGAGCCGACCTCCGGTTCTCCGTCGAGGAGGAGAGTCTCCTCTGGCGATCGGGAGCGGGGCGCGCGGGGCCCGTCTCCCCGGACGCCTCCTTCGAGGAACTCGTGGAGGTCGGAGCCGTCGCCGAGGCGGACTCGCCGCCGGTTCCGCTCGAGGCGGGAACGGTGGTGCTCCTGCGGACGTCCGAGGGAGTGGGGGGAAAGCTGCGGGTTCTGGGGTCCGATCGCGGGTCGCCGGAACGCGTGGACAAGGCGGGGGTGGAGTCGCCGAGGAAGGGGGACATGGCCGTGCGCCTCCAGTGGGCTCTCGCGGACGAGCCGACGCGGTTCTCCCCCGGTCCGACCGGAGCGATCGCCCGGGTCCAGCCGCGGGGAGTCGAAGTGAGCTGGGAGGACGGATCGCGATGCCTCGTCGAGCGCGTCGACGAGGACACGGGCGCGCGCGCGATCCTCGCGAAGGAGACGACCTCGCCCTACCTCGACGAGGAGGCGCAGGAGGGCGGTTTCTACCGCTACGAGATCGCCCGCCGCCTCGGCGGGGAGGCGCTCTCGGACCGGTCCTGCCTCTACGTCGTGCGGGGGGAGGGAGGAATGCGCGGGGAGTTCGTCGTCCAGGGCTCGGCGCCCCGCATCGACCTCGCGCGCGGCGCGATCGAGGGGCGCCGGCACGACCTCTCCGTGCTCTCCGTGGCAGGGGCGCACGTCGCTCCGGCGCCGGGGGGCGCGATCCTCCCCTTCGGACCCGACGGGCGCACGCCGACGGAACGGGAATGGGTCACGGAGCGCCCCACGCTCCTCGGAGTGGGGGGGAGCCTCCTCGTGCGGACGCGGGACGGCCGCCACGGTCGCGTGCGCCTCCTCGAGCTCACCCGGGAGGAAGGGAAGGGGAGCGGGGCGAGGGGCCTGGGCTCAGAGCTTCCAGCTGGCGATCCAGTCGAACAGCTTGCTCCCCGCCGGCTTCATCGCCTGCTTGGTCGACAGGATCTCGATCGGGTCGATGGTGACGAAGTCGTAGGCGTTCTTGTGGGTCGTGATCCCCTGGTAGAAGTTGCACATCTGGACGTGGTCCTCGCGCC
>CBRGOK010000727.1:0-2148 GCA_967798035.1 uncultured bacterium | reverse complement strand
GAGGCGGACCCCGTCGATCACGTCGTTCATCCGGTTGATCACGCGGATGAAGGTCGACTTCCCGCAGCCGGACGGACCGATGAGGGCGGTCACGGACCGCTCCGGGATCGCGAGGTTCACCGAGTGGAGGGCCTGCTTCTCCCCGTACCAGAGGGAGAGCCCCCGCGTCTCGATCTTCGTGGCGCGAGGGACCGTGCTGGGGGGGGCCTCCCGCCGGTTCGAGAAGAGGGTGCGGACCTTCGCCCCCTTCTCGAGGGCGTGGGTCGGCGCGAGGGTGCGCTCCTCCTCGGCCGGCGCGGGGGGCGAGATCTCGGGGGCGGTCAGGGGCTCCATCCTGGCGGCCTGCGGGAAGACTCTCCGCCGGGATCGTAAAGAAAGTGCTAAGAACCCGTTGTTTTCTCGCGGACCCCGGGGCGTCCCGCCTGGGGGTTCCCCGCCCGGGGCCGGGCGCTCGGCAGGTAGACGGAGAAGATCGACCCGCGCCCCTCCTCGCTCCGCACCTCGACCCGCCCGCGATGGGCCTGGACGACGTGCTTCACGATCGCGAGGCCGAGCCCCGTCCCCCCCATCTCCCGGGAGCGCGCCCGGTCGACCCGGTAGAAGCGCTCGAAGATCCTCGGCAGGGAGGCGGCGGGGATCCCGACGCCCGTGTCCTCGATCTCGACGAGGACCTCCTCCCCCTCCACCCCGGAGCGGGCGGTCACCCGCCCGCCCGGCGGCGAGTACTTGATCGCGTTCTCGAGGAGGTTGACGAACGCCTGCTCGAGCCGCCGCGCGTTCGCCGCGATCGGGAGGGTCGGACCGGGCGCCACCTCGAGGGCGATCCCCTTCTTCGCGGCGGCGTCCCCGACCGCCTCGACCGCCCGCCGCAGCGGCCCCTCGACCGAGATCGTCTCGACGTCGACCGCCTCCCCCTCCGCCTCGATCGAGGAGAGGTCGAGGAGGTCGGAGACGATCGCCTGGAGGCGCTCCACGTTGCGCCGCGCGATCTCGAGGAAGCGCGCCCGGGCGGCTTCCTCCTCCGCCCCCGCGTCGGCGATCGTGTCGACCGCCCCCCGGACGGCGGCGAGCGGCGTGCGCAGCTCGTGGCTCACGTTCGCGACGAAGTCCTTCCGCATCGTCTCGAGCCGGCGCACCTCCGTGACGTCGCGCAGGAGGGCGAGGGCCCCGCGGCGACCGTCGACCCCCTGGACGGAGAGGGCGAGGATCCGGCCCGAGCCCGACGGGGAGGGCGCGTCCCCCCCCCACGCCGCTCCCGTCGCGAGCGCCTCCCGGAGGGCCGTCTCGAGCTGCGGAAAGCGGAGCGCCTCCCAGAGGGAGGCGCCCGGAACCGGCGTCCTCGCGAGGCCGAGGAGCCGCGCCGCGGCGTCGTTCATGAGGACGATCCTCTCCCCCGCGTCGACCGCCACGACCCCCTCGACCATGCTCCGGAGGATCGCCTCGAGCCGGTCCCGCTCGCGGCGTGCGGTCTCGATGCGGCCACGCAGCTCCTCCGCCATGCGATTGAGGGAGTCCGCGAGGCTGCCGATCTCGCCGGGTCCCCGGACGCGGACGCGCCCCTCGAGATCCCCGCCCGCGAACGCCGCGGCCGTCCGCTCCATCTCCGCGAGGGGCGTCGTCATGCGCCGCGCGAGGACCCAGGAGAGGGCGAGGCCTGCGGCGAGCGCGGCGCCCCCGCCCAGGAGGAGCGCGCGGTCGAGGGCGGCGACCTCGGCGTCGATCCGCTCGAGCGGAGCGGCGGTCCGGACGAAGGCCGCCGCCGGCCCCGGCCCGCCGATCCGGTGGGCGACGTAGAGCGTCTCGATGCCCGTCGTCGCGCTGCGCCGCACGTGGACGCCGCGGCCCGTCTCCCGCGCCTCGACGATCTCGGGCCGGTCGCCGTGCGACTCGACCGGAAGCGCCGCGTCGCTGTCGGCGAGGACCGTCCCGTCCGGAGCCACCAGCGTGATCCGCAGGCCGCTCGCCGCCCCGAGGGCCCGGACGGCCTCGACGAGGCTCGCCCCCGGTTCCTCCCCCGCGAAGGCGGCGGCCGCCCGCGAGCGGAGGAGCTCCGCCGCCGTGTCGAGACGGATCTCCACCTCGCCGCGGTGGAACCTCCGGATGCGGGCCCGCCCGTAGATCGCCGCGCCGGCGAGGACGAGGGCGAGG
>CBRGOK010000726.1:0-2152 GCA_967798035.1 uncultured bacterium | reverse complement strand
TGAACTTCTTCCTCGTGGTCTTCAACCTCCTGCCGATCCCGCCCCTCGACGGGTCGCGCGTCCTCGGCGGCCTCTTCCCCCGCACCCTCGGGCGCGTCCTCGGCGCCCTCGAACCGTACGGATTCCTGATCCTCGTCGCGTTGATGTTCAGCCGGGCCTTCGACGGCGTCTTCGCCGCGACCGCCGGGCCGGCGGCCTCGGGTTGGCTGCGGCTCGTGGAGCGGACCATCGTCCGCGCGAAATGACCCTGGACTTCACGGTCACGCTTTCCGAGACCTACCGCGGGCCGATCGACCTCCTGCTCCAGCTCGTGAGGGAGGAGGAGGTCGACGCCCGGGAGATCGCCCTGGCGCGGGTGTGCGAGGACCTGCTGCGGGTCCTCGAGGCGGCCGGAGGCGAGGACCGCCTCGACGAGGGAGGGGAGCTCCTCCTCCTCGCCGCGACGCTGCTCGCCCTGAAGACGCGCGTCCTCCTCCCCCGGGAAGAGGTCGACCTCGGGGAGGATCTCCTCCCCGACGAGGGCCTCGTCGAGGGCCTCCTCGAGTACCGCCGGTTCCGGGACGTCGCCCGCGTCCTTGCGGTCCGCGCGGAGGCCCGGGCCGCCCGGTACGCGCGCGGGACCGTGGAGTCCTGCGAGGAGGCGCCGGAGCTCGACCTCGGGGACCTCAACGCCTTCGACCTCGCCGCGACCTACGAACGCCTCCGGCGCCAGACCCTCCTCGACCGCCCCCACCGCGTCGCCTCGCCGATGCGTCCGCTCCGGGCGTACGCCCGCGACCTCCTGCGCCGCCTCCTCCCGAAGGGGACCTGCGGGCTCCTCGAGGTCTTCGAAGGCGCGCGGGACCGGGATACGATCGTCGGCCTCTTCTCGGCCCTCCTCGAGCTGGTCAAGCAGGGTCTCGTCCGGGCGCGACAGGACCGTCCCTTCGGGGCGATCGCGATCGCCCTCGCCGTCCCCGCCGACGCGGCCCTCGCCCGGTTCGCGGAGGCGTTTCCCGGAGAGGAGACCCCGCCGACGCCGGGCGCCGAGGCCGGGGGCTGACCCTTCGCTCGGAGGCCCTTCCGATGTCCGACAAGACGCTCACCATCACCGACCAGAACTGGGAGACCGAGGCGATCCGATCCCAGGTCCCCGTCTTCGTCGATTTCTGGGCGCCCTGGTGCGCCCCGTGCCGCGCGATGGGACCCTCCGTCGACCGGCTCGCGGGGGAGTTCGTCGAGCGCCTGAAGGTGGGGAAGATGAACACGAGCGAGAACACGGAGGTCCCGATCCGCTACGGGGTCACCTCGATCCCGACGTTCCTCCTCCTCAAGGGGGGGCAGGTGGTCGAGACGATCGTGGGCTCGCGTTCCTACAACGACCTGAAGACCCTGGTCCAGAAGCACCTCGGCTGACCCGCGTCGTCTTCCTCGGATCGCCCCCCTTTGCCGTCCCGTCGCTCCGGGCGCTCCTCGGATCGCCCTTCCGGCCCGCGCTCGTCCTGACCCCGCCCGACCGACCACGGGGTCGGGGGCTGCGGGTCGCCCCCTCCGAGGTGGCACGGGAGGCCGAGGAGGCAGGAGTCCCGGTCCTCCGCCGCGCGACCGCGCCCGCGCCCGCGGAGCTGGCGCAGGCGGCGGGAGGACGGCCCGATCTGCTCGTCGTGGTCTCTTTCGGGGTGATCCTCCCGGGGACCCTCCTCGAGCTCCCCTCCCTCGGCCCCTTCAACCTCCACGCCTCGCTCCTTCCCCGACACCGCGGCGCCTCGCCGGTCGCCGCGGCGATCCTCGCCGGGGATCGGGAGACGGGCCTCACGGTCCAGCGCATGGTCGAGCGGCTCGACGCCGGGCCGATCGTCCTGCAGCGCGAGACGCCGATCGGGGAAGGGGAGTGCGCGGGCGAGCTGACGGCGCGCCTCGCGGAGATGGGGGGTCCCCTCCTCCTCGAGGCGATCGCCGGGGTGGTGGGCGGGCGGGCGACCCTGCTCGAACAGGACGAGTCGAGGGCGAGCCTCGCGCGGCGCCTCAAGCGGGAGGACGGACGCATCGCGTGGCTCCGGACCGCGGCCGAGGTCGACCGGCATGTGCGCGCGATGACCCCATGGCCGGGGGCCTTCACGGAGCTCGAAGGGGTCGAGTTGGCCGTCCTCCGCGGCCGTCCCGCGCACGAGCG
>CBRGOK010000725.1:0-2158 GCA_967798035.1 uncultured bacterium | reverse complement strand
GATCCGGGGGAGGGCGATCTGGCCCCCGGCCCCGACGTCCGCCCCGGCCCCGACCTGGAAGACGTCGAACCCCGGCGGCGCGAGCGGCGGCCCGCCCGTCCCGGAGAGGGCGTCCTGCTTCGGGATGATGTCCATGACGACCTTCTGCGTCCCCGGGACGACGTGGGGGATGATGAGGAGCTGGAAGCCGGTCTTCACCGGGGAGTCGGGCGCCTCCTCGATCGAGAGGAAGGCCCCTCCCGCCTGCCCCTGCTCCGCGCGGGCGATCGCCCAGCGGACCTCCTCCCCGACGAAGATCGTCGCGGGCTGGTGGTCGAGCGCGATGATCTTCGGCGCCTGGACGACCTCGGAGTTGCGGTCCTGCTTGAGGAGGTGGAGCGCGAGGGTCACCTCCGTGAAGGAGAGGGCGCCGAAGATCGTCGTCGGGATCGCGGTGTTCGCGGAGCTGTCGGGGTTGCCCGCCCCGTCGATCAGGTTCGAGAAGGGCCCTCCGGAGGGGTTCGCGAGGATCGAGTCCTCCCACCCCTGGTCCCCGACGCGGAAGGGGAGCTCGATCGGGACCTGCCCTCCGCTCGCGCGGATGACCGCCCCCTGGTCGCCGTAGTTCACGCCGAAGTCGAGGAGGTCGCTCTCGGTCGTCGAGACGAACTTCACATCGACGAAGACCTGCTTCGGCTCGGTGTCCATCGCCTCGATGATCGCCCCGATCCGCTCGACCACGGTCGGGACGTCCCGCACGATGAGGATGTTCTGCTTGTCGATGTAGTCCATCTGCCCCTGCGGGGTGAGGGTCTTCTGGAGGGCCTGCAGGAGGCTGAACTCCTTCTTCACCCGCTCCGCCGCCGACTGGCCGCCCGCGCCGCCGACCCCTCCTCCGCCCCCCTGCATCGACTGGCGCCCCGCGAACGGGGACATGACGTAGGGGGAGTCGATCTTCGGGGTGTAGGTGCTCGGCGGCCTGAGGTAGCGAAGCTGGAAGGAGCGGGTCTCGAGCTGGGTCTGGAGGGTCGACTGGGGCACGACCCGCAGGATCCCGCGCGCCTCCTCGACGACGACGTACCCGAGGGTCTTCACGACCTGCTCGAGGGCGTCCCGCCAGGGGATGTCCTTCAGGCGGATCGTCACCGTCCCCTTCACTTCCGGGGCGACGACGATGTTCGCCCCCGAGATCTTCGCGATCGCGTCGATCACCTTCGTGATGTCGGTGTCCTCGAACGCGAAGGTCACCCGCGGGGGCTTCTCGATCTTGAAGAGGTTCGGGGCGAGCTGGACGACGACGCAGCCGGCCCGCTCCGAGGCGAGGTCGAGCGCCGCCCTCCAGGGGACCTGCTCGAGGGAGAGGGTCACCTTCTCCTCGATGCCGGCGTCGAGGACGATGTTCGCCCCCGACTCCTGCCGCAGGAAGTCGAGCACGTCGCGCAGGTCCCGCTCCTTCACGTCGAGGGAGACGAGCGCCTCGCGCACCGCCTGGGCGGGGGCGGGGGCCGGCAGGAGCGCCGCGCCGAACAGGAACAGCCAGGGACTCAGGAACGATCTCACGATGGGGATCCTCCGGGGGGGGGACGAGAGCTAGCGCTTCCGCGCGATCACGAGGTCTCGGTACTGGAACTCGATCTCCTCCACGCCGATCCGTCGCACGAACAGGTCGTCGTCGAGCATGTCCCCCTCCGTCACCGTGCGGCCGTTGATGACCGCCACGGCCCCGTCGGGGCGGACGACGACGCCGGAGATCACGATCTTCAGTCGGGAGAACTCCTCCGCGAGGCGGGCCCGCCGCTCGAGCTCGCGGATCTCCGCGGCGAGGGGGGCGCGGGTCGGGTCGGCCTCGACGGAGCGCAGCCGCTCGGAGACGAGGGCGTAGCGGTCGAGCGCGGCGGCGAGGTCCCCCGTCGCGAGCGCCTCCCGCATGGAGCGGGCGACCGCCTTCAGCTCCTCGACCGTCGGCCCCTCCGCCATGACCGCCTCGAAGGCCCGCCGCGCCTCGGCGACCCCCTCGGCGACCTCGCGGCGGAAGCGCCGGGCGAGGGGGAGGTAGGCGATCTTCCCCTCCCGCTCCGTCTTCCCGATCTCGTCTGTGATGGCCGCGATCTTGGTCGAGAACGCACGCCGCAGCTCCGCCCGCTCGATCAGGTTCCCGGTCGTGCGGAAGCGGTCGACC
>CBRGOK010000724.1:0-2159 GCA_967798035.1 uncultured bacterium | reverse complement strand
CGCGCTGTCGAAGCGCTCGTCTCCTCCGGGGGGAAGAGCAAGGTCGTGATCCTCCTCACGGACGGGGAGAACAACGTCCGGGAGATCCTCCCGCGGGAGGCCGCCGCCTTCGCCAAGGAGAAGGGGATCCGCGTCTACACGATCGGCGCGGGCCGGTTCGTCTACCGGTTCGACCCGTTCCAGCGGGGCTGGACCCCGACGGACGAGGAGCTCGACACCTCCGACCTCGAGGCGATCGCGGAGGAGACCGGGGGGAAGTTCTTCCGCGCCGAGGACGTGGAGCGCCTCGAGCAGGTCTACGAGGAGATCGACCGCCTGGAGAAGACGAAGGTCGAGGACCGCCGCTACACGGAGTACACGGAGCTCTACCCCCTCGCCCTCCTCCCCTCGATCGCCCTCCTCTTCCTCGGCGCCTGGCTTCGCGTCGGGCCGCTCCGGACCCTCCCCTGATGGACTTCGCCGGCCCCTCCTACGCTCCCGCGCTCCTCGCCGCCCCCCTCCTCGCCTTCGCGGGATGGCGCGGGTTGCGCGCCGGGGAGGAGGCGCTGCGCCGCTTCCTCGAGAGGGAGCGGTGGGCGGCGGGGATCCCGGGGTTCGCCCCCTCCCGCAAGCGCCTGCGCCTCGGCCTCGGCTGCGGCGCCCTCCTCCTCGCCTCCCTCGCCCTCCTCGGCCCGCTCGTCGGCACGACGGAACGGGCGATCCTGCGCCGCGGGATCGACCTCGTCGTCGCGCTCGACACCTCCCGCTCGATGCTCGCGCGGGACGTCCGGCCCGACCGCCTCGGCCGAGCGAAGCGGGAGATCCGCGGCCTGGCGCGCCGCCTCCGGGGGGACCGCCTCGCGCTGGTCGCCTTCGCGGGGGACGCGCGGGTCCTCTGCCCCCTCACCCACGACACCGCCTCCTTCGAGCTCTTCCTCGACGAGGCCGATCCCGCGCGCAACCGCGTCGGGGGGACGAACCTCGCCGCCGCGATCCGCGAGTCGCTGCGCCTCTTCGACGGGCGGACGGGGGCCCACGAGGCGATCGTCCTCCTCACGGACGGCGAGGACCTCGCCGGGGAGGGGCTCGCCGCCGCGAAGGAGGCCGCCGCGAAGGGGATCCGGATCTTCGTCGTCGGGATGGGCTCGGTCGGCGGGGGGAAGATCCCGATCGAGGAGAAGGAGGGGAAGGAGGCCTTTCTCACGGGGCCGGGCGGAGTGGAGGTGCGGACGAGCCTCGACCTCGAGGGACTGCGGCGGATCGCGGAGGCTACGGGCGGGGACGCGATCCAGGTGGAGTCCTCGCCCGCCCCCCTCGACGAGATCTACGACAAGCGGATCTCCGCGATCGCGCGGCGGGAGTTCGAGGGGACGAAGCGCCGCGTCCCGATCGACCGCTACCAGTGGCCGCTCGCCGCGGCCTTCCTCCTCGGCCTCTTCTCGGCGGCGGTGGGCGAGAGGAAGCCGTGATCCTCTTCCTTCTACTCCTCGCCCAGGCGAGCCGGCCGACCTCCCCTCCCCCTCCCCCCGTGCGCGGCTCGCTCCGCGCCGGAAATGAGGCCTTCGCCCGCGGGGACTTCGCCGCCGCGAAGGCGGAGTACGAGGAGGCCGTCCGCCGGGATCCCGACTCGAGCGGAGCCCTCCACAACCTCGGCCTCGCGCGCCTGCGGGAGGGGGACTTCGAGGAGGCGCGGGCGGACCTCGAGCGCGCCCGGGCGGGGGGCGAGGAGGAGGTCCGGTTCAAGTCCGCCTATCACATCGGGCATGCCCTGTTCCGGGAGTCGGAGGAGGCGGAGCGCGATCCGAACGGGATCGCCCGCGCGATCGCCCTCGCCGGTTCGGCGAGGGACGCCTTCCTCGACTCCCTCGAGCGGCGGGACGACGCCGACGCGCGGGCGAACGTCGAGCTCGCGAGCCGGAGGATCGAGGCGCTCCTCAAGAAGAAGGAGGAGCAGGAGAAGCGCCCCGACAGCCAGCCCTCCTCCCAGCCGAGCGGGGAGCCGCAGCCCTCCTCCGAGAGCCAGCCCTCGGAGCAGCCCGCTTCCCAGCCTTCGCAGACCCCCGAGTCGCGCCCCTCCGAGGAGCGGCCGCAGTCGCGGCCTTCCCCCGAGTCGAGGCCGCAGCCGGAGAGCCGGCCCGCCGTCCCGCGCGAGAAGGTGATGCAGATCCTCGACCGGCTCG
>CBRGOK010000723.1:0-2161 GCA_967798035.1 uncultured bacterium | reverse complement strand
TAGCTGCAGCCCGGTCGGCACCTGCCAGGGAGGACAGAACCGACTCTACGTGAACAACGGATCCGGCGGCTTCATGGACTTCACGGCCCACCTGCCCGCCGCGATCGACCGGACGGCCTCCGTCACCCTCGGGGACGTCGACGGGGACGGCGATCTCGACATGCTCTTCGGAAACCTCGGAGCGTGTTCCGCCGACTTCGGAGGATGCGGCTATGGGGAGGACCGGCTCTACCTCAACGACGGCGCGGGGTCCTTCGCCGACGCCTCCGGGCAACTCCCCGACGTCGACGATCAGACGCGCGCGGTCGCCCTCGCCGACGTCGAAGGGGACGGCGACCTCGACGCGCTTCTCGGGACGGACGGAGACGAGGGACTCCCGAACCGGCTCCTCCTCAATGATGGCGCGGGGGTCTTCGCGGAAGCCAGCGGACCGGGCCCCGCCTCGGCGTTCGAATCGGCCGTGACCGCCGTCGCCCTCGGCGACCTCGACGGAGACGGCGACCTCGACGCATTCGTCGGCCGACGGCCGCTCTCCCAGTACTACACCGTCACCGCGCCGTGCGGCGTCTTCCTGAACGACGGAAACGGTTGTCTGACGGCGGCGCCCACCTCGTTGAGCCCGACCCTGTACGCGAACGAGGTCGCACTGGGCGACGTCGACGGAGACGGCGACCTCGACGCGATGGTCGCCGACGGGTTCGAGGGAGCCAGCGGTCTGCCGCGCCTCTATCTGAACGACGGCGCAGCCGGTTTCACGAACGCGACGAGCCAGATGGCACAGGTCCTCGGGGCTGGCTCCGACGTGGCCCTCGGCGACCTTGACGCGGACGGAGACCTCGACGCGCTCTTCGGCGTGGTTCCAGCCCCCGGGACGCCCACCAATCCGCACCGTGTCTACCTGAACAGCGGGTCGGGGTTCTTCCTCTACCTTCCGGCCGCGACTCCCTCGAGCACCCTCACCGTGCGGGCGGTGGCGTTGGGAGACGTGGACGGGGACGGAGACCTCGACGTCTACCTCGGGACCGGAGGCGCCTGCCCCTCACCTTCGGCATGCTCCGGTCAGCTCGACCGCCTACTCCTGAACAACGGAGTGGGTGTCTTCGCGTACGCCCCCCCGTCCGCGATCCCGATTGTGAACGATCCCACGTTCGCCGTCGCGCTCGGGGACGTCGACGGGGACGGAGACCTCGACGCGCTGGTGGGGAACGGAGGCTACGCAACCCCCGCGCTCGATCGCCTCCTCCTGAATGGTGGAGCGGGGACGTTCGTCGACGCCTCCAGCCAGCTCCCTCTGGCGAACGACGCAACCCCGGGCGTCGCTCTCGGGGACGTAGAGGGGGACGGCGACCTGGACGCGCTGTTCGGGGCTTCTCCCGAGAACCGGTTCCTCTTGAACGACGGCGCCGGCGTCTACTCCGACGCGAGCTCGCAGCTGGCGGGGAGTCGAGGATCTGCCCTCGACGCGGCCTTCGGCGACATGGACGGCGACGGGGATCTCGACGCGGTCCTCGCGGACTCGGGCGAGCTGCGGATCCTCTCCAACCTCACGCGCCAGCTCGCCTGGCGCGCGCTGCCGCGAATCGGGAAGCCCGTCACGTTTGATCTCTACGGCCCGGCTTGGGGCGCATGGTTCCTCGTCGCCTCGGCCGGGACGGGGAACACGCCGATCCCGCCGCTCGGCGTGATCCGCCTCGACCTCGCGACGCTGATGCCGCAGTTCGGCGGCCTGCTCGACGCGCAGGGACATGTCGCGGTCACCTACCAAGTGCCGGCGGTCCCCGCGCTCGTCGGGCAGAGCCTCTACTGGCAGGCGGTCGTCGTCGGTCCGGCGAGACTGACGAACCTCGAGACGACGACCTTCACGAACCTGTAGGAGCGAGATGGGAAAGTTGGCTCTCGCCCTCGCCTGCGCGCTACTCCAGCGCGCGACGACGATCGAGGTCGAGCCGAAGATCGTCCTCCGGCCGACCGGCGGCCTCGGCACGAAGGCCTACGAACCGCGATCGACTGAGAAGGCGTTCCTCGACAAGGCGCCCGAGGCGGAGAAGGTCCCCGGCTCGATGTTCGAGAAGTACTCGATCCGGGGGAAGCAGGGGACCTACGTCACGTGGTTCGGGATCGTCCGGAAGATCACGACGGAGGGGAAAGAGCCAGACGCGCC
>CBRGOK010000722.1:0-2162 GCA_967798035.1 uncultured bacterium | reverse complement strand
TCGACCGTGACCTGCGACTTCCCGTCCGGGCGTAGCCAGGGGATCTCCCCGCTGCGGCGCGCCTCGGCGAGGCGCTCGACGAGCCGGTGCGCGAGGAAGATCGGCAGCGGCATGAACTCCGTCTCGAACTTCCCCTCCCGGCAGGCGAACCCGAACATCATCCCCTGGTCCCCGGCCCCCTGCTCCTTGTCCCCGTTCGCCGTGACCCCGGCGGAGATGTCGGGGGACTGGCCGTGGATCGAGACGAGGACGCCGCAGGAGTCCGCCTCGAAGCCGAGCGTCGGGTCCGTGTAGCCGATCTCCCGGATCGTCTCGCGGACGAGCCCCTCGTAGGAGACGACCGCGGAGGTCGTCACCTCGCCGAAGAGGAGGACGAGCCCGGTCGTGCAGGAGGTCTCCACGGCGACCCGGGCGTCGCGATCCTGCGAGAGGATCGCGTCGAGGACCGCGTCCGAGATCTGGTCGGCCACCTTGTCGGGGTGGCCCATGGTGACCGATTCCGACGTGAACAGGCGACGATCCATCGGGGAGACTCCCTGGGGGGAAGCGGGGCGCGCGGGGACGCGAACGCCCGTCGGAGGAACTTCCGGGCGTTCCCCGCGCCTCGCGCGGGGACGAGGACGAGTCTACCCGGAGGCTCCCTTCGCGGCGACCCGGGAGGGGTGGAGGAGGAACCGCTCGAGGACCCCTAAGGTCCGCTCGGTCGCCCCCCGATGGGAGGCGAGCACGCGCACGCCCCTCTCCCCCATCGCGCGCGCCCCTTCGGGGTCCTCGAGGAGCCGCGCGAGGGCCCCCTGCAGGTCGGCCTCGTCCGCCACCCTCCGGGCCCCCTCCCCCTCGAGGAGGAGGTTCACCTCGTCCTCGAAGTTGAACGTGTGGGGACCGAAGAGGGTCGGCTTGCCGAGGGAGACCGGCTCGAGGACGTTGTGGCCGCCGTGGGGGACGAGGGAGCCCCCCACGAACACGGCCGAGGCGAGGGTGTAGATCCGCTCGAGCTCCCCGATCGAGTCGACGACGACGGCGGTCCCCGGCGCGAGGACCCCCCGGCCGCGGCGCAAGTCCGAGAGGAGGACCGCCTTCCCCCCCTCGGCGGCGAGGTCGTCGAGGACAGATCCCACCCGGTCGGGATGCCGGGGGGCGAGGAGGAGGCGCAGAGGCGCGCGAAGCCGCTCCGAGACCCCCCGCGCCGCCCGCAGGAGCGTGCGCTCCTCCCCCGGGTGGGTGCTCCCCCCGACGACGACCCTCTCCCCCGGGCCGATCTTCAGGAGCGCGCGCAGCTCCTCGTCGGGCGGAGCGTCCCGGGAGGGGCCGACGTTGTCGAACTTCATGTTCCCGGTCACGAAGACGCGGGAGGAGGGGACGCCGAGGTCGAGGAACCGCTCCGCGTAGCGGCGGTTCTGGACGCAGTAGACCTCGATCCGCCCGAGCTCGGGGAGGAGGCGCCAGGCGCGCCGGTAGCCGCGCCAGGAGTGCTCCGAGATCCGGCCGTTCACGACGGCGACGGGGACGCCGCGCCGGCTCGCCGCGCGCAGGAAGTTCGGCCAGATCTCGAGCTCCATCAGCACGATCCCGCACGGCTCGACGCGCTCGATCACCCGCCCGGGGACGAAGGGGAGGTCGAGGGGGTAGAAGAAGCGCAGGTGGCCGGGGAGGAGGCGCTCGAGGAGGGAGTATCCGGTCGGCGTCGTCGAGGAGAGGGCGACCTCGAGCTCGGGGCGGCGAGCGGCGAGGGCGGCGACGAGCGGCTGCGCCGCCTTCACCTCCCCGACGGAGACACCGTGGATCCAGACCCGGCCCCCCTTGCGGCGCCGGACCGGCACGAAGCCGAGGCGCTGGGGGAGGCCCTTGCGGAACCGCCGGCTCGTCGCGATCCGGAAGAGGAAATAGGGGGAGCCGACGAGGACGAAGCCGAGGAAGGCGAGGTCGTAGAGGAGGTGCGCGGCCGCCGCGCGCTTGCGCCGGGGGAGGCGGGAGCCGGCGGGGAGGGATCCGGAGGAGGCCTCCGCGGGAGGCACGACGCTCGAGGTCAAGCGCCGGAGGCCGACCCGCAGCACTTCTTGTACTTCTTGCCACTCCCGCAGGGGCAGGGGTCGTTGCGACCCGTCGCGCGGTCCGCCGGCTTCGCGGCGGGGGGCGCCTCCTTCGGGGCGGTCGCCGCCGTC